>NZ_CAGKLC010000008.1:42742-85090 GCF_903469665.1 Flavobacterium sp. UGB4466
TAACTTTGTTTATAACAAGCGCCCCGAATACTGCCTTTTTTATAACCTAATTAGTATTGTTGTCCTTTATGAAGTTGTATCATAATCTGTCTCAAATTGGCTTTTTAAAGAAAAGCTATGCTTTCAAATTTTTGTTTGTTGCTTTTATAGGTATTCATATCCCTCTAATAGGAATTTTATTTTTTGTGCTGTATTATAATCACAGTGTTTCGGCGACTTCAATTTTGATTTTTTCTTTGGTTATGACATTATTGGCGACATTAGTGACGCTTTTAGTTTTAAATCACTTAATAAAACCCATTTCAATAGCCTCAAAAGCCTTAGACGATTACAGACACAATAGGAAATTATCTATTTTGCCTACAGAATATAGTGATGAGGCAGGTTTACTCTTGTGTAATATTCAGGAATCGATCTATGAATCAGAAAGTTTTATCAATGAAAAACAGGATCTGATTTATATGCTTTCGCACGATTTGAAAAATTTCGCAGGAAATCCTCAGGGACTGGCGCGACTCATTATAAGTGAAAAACCATCAGAATCAGTTCGACAATTGGCAGAATTGATTTGTGAATCTACCAATCTACAGTTTCGATATATTGAAAACTTCATCAAATTATTACAAGAACAAGATCGGGTAGTGAAAGGAAATTTGGAGATCAGAATGATAACCTTCCCTAATATTTTACCTTTCATCAATGAACAGGTTGAACAGCGCCTTATTGATAAGAATATTAAATTAAGTCTGAATTTAGAGCTTGTTGAAGCAAAACTAAGAATTGACGAAGGTTTACTGGTTCAGGTTTTAGTGAATTTGATTAGCAATGCCGTTAAATTCTCTTATTTTGATAGTGAGGTTAAAGTGAGAATTTATACCGAAGATTCAAAATTCATCGTAACAGTTACGGACAATGGAATTGGTTTTGATAAAAATCAGATTGACGAGCTCTTTAAAAAATTCACAAAAATGAGTAGATTGGGTACCGCTAATGAATCTTCAACCGGAATTGGATTGTATCTCTGTAAAAAAATAATTGAGAAGAATAAAGGTAAATTAACAGCAACCAGTGAGGGCAGAAATAAAGGTGCTGAATTTAGAATTGAGTTTGAATTGTAGTTTGTTGTTTGTAGTTTTTGGTTTGTTGTTTGTTGTTTATTGTTGATATTCTCTTGAGTGTAACGCTCCTCCGGAGCTGTTTTCTTACAAGGAGAAATTGTCTGTAGTTATTTCGCTCCTTCGGTGCTCAATTTTAAAAGCTTTTTCACAAGATTTAAAGAAAATAAATCAGCGTCAATCAGCGTTTTCGCTTTAGCGAATCCGTCTAATCCGCGTTTCAATTTGCGATATTCTTATGCCTAATTTATAATTTATGGCTCTGAACGAATCTTATTTTCGAGTAAAAAAATCAATTCAGAACCATAAAGTTGTTTTTAGTCAAATAAATCAGAAGACAAATAACGATCACCTCGATCACAAATCACGGCAACAATAACTCCTGATTCCAGTTGTTCAGCAATTTTTAAGGCAACAGCTACAGATCCTCCGCTGCTCATTCCGGCAAAGACACCTTCTTCAAGAGCAAGCCTTTTAGTCATTTGTCTGGCTTCTTCTTCGCTTACATCGATAACAGTATCTACTTTCGAGGCATCAAAAATTTTTGGCAAATATTCCTGCGGCCATTTTCTAATTCCCGGAATTTGAGACCCATCACTAGGTTGGGCTCCAATGATTTGAATGTTAGTGTTTTTCTCTTTTAAATAGGTCGAAGTCCCAATGATGGTTCCCGTAGTTCCCATTGCTGAAACAAAATGGGTTACCGTTCCTTCCGTGTCGTTCCAGATTTCCGGACCTGTGGTTTTGTAATGTGCTTTCCAGTTGTCATCGTTTGCAAACTGATTTAGCATCAAATAACCGCCCTGAGCGACCTTTTTGTCGGCATAGTCCCTCGAGCCAATAATTCCTTCACTAGCGGGCGTTAAAATGACTGTGGCGCCATAAGCACGCATCGTTTGAGTTCGCTCTTTTGTAGAATCTTCAGGTAAAACCAATTCGATTTCAATTTGAAACAATTGTGCAATCATTGCCAGAGCAATTCCCGTATTTCCGCTGGTAGCTTCAATGAGTTTGTCGCCTTTTTTAATTTCACCTCTTTCAATAGCCGAAGCAATCATATTGTATGCCGCTCTGTCTTTTACACTTCCTCCTGGGTTATTACCTTCAAGTTTCAGTAAAAGCTTTACGTTTTTATTTTTAACCAAATTGACGGTTTCCATCAATGGAGTGTTTCCAATTAGGTTAAGCAATTTCTGTGGACCCATTTTATTTAGTTTCTTTTATTTTAACTTCAGTCGTAGTGGTGTTTAAAACGATTGAATCTTCAGGGATAGATTTGGTGATCCATGCATTTCCGCCTACAATGCTGTTTTTTCCAATAATGGTTTCGCCTCCCAAAATAGTAGCATTGGCATAAATGCAAACGTTTGCTTCTACAGTCGGGTGTCTTTTGGCGTTTTTCATTTCTTTACTAACGCTCAGAGCTCCTAAAGTAACACCCTGATAAATTTTTACATGTTTTTTAATTACAGTAGTTTCTCCAATTACAATTCCCGTAGCGTGATCGATAAAAAAAGGAGAAGCAATCTCAGCTCCGGCATGAATGTCGGTTCCTGTAATTCGATGTGCGTACTCACTCATCAATCTCGAGAAAAGTAATAGATCCAGACGATACAATTCGTGACTTAGTCGGTAAATGGCGATCGCGTAAAATCCGGGATATCCCAAATAAACTTCGTCAATGCTGTTCGATGCCGGGTCATTTTCAAGGATGTATTCGGCGTCCTGATTTAGTTTTTCCAGAACTCCGGGCAATTTTTCCAAAAAACGATCCCACATTGCATCACACGAATTTTCAGATTTTTTACAGGCCAAAACAGCAATTTCTTTGAAACGAATCTCTAGTTCTTGAATACTTTCGTCTAAAGCTGCATTGGAATCAAAAAGAGTGTAAAAAAGCTTCTCGGTAAAATCTTCTGTTTTGGTTTTGATGCCGTAATTTATGCTTGAATGACTTTTTAAAGCTTTTATATTTTGTATGATGGAATCTTTTGTCAAAATGGTAAAATTGAATGAATACTTAGAAACGCTAAAAGTAAGGTGTTTTTTGTAAATAAAGGCATGAATTCTACAAAGAAATTTTCTTTTGAAAGTGGTATTTGTGATAAATAAAAGAAATATAAACGGCTGTTTTTTTTATGTAATTCTTAAGCTGTTAAATGTGTAAATTAGCAGTTAAAAATTGTGAAAATGAAAAACAACTCCACTTTTAAAAGCGCTATTTCTGATGTTTCTTTTCCTGAAAGCGATAAAATTTATGGAAAATCGATACATGACCCTATTTTAGGATTGATTATTAAAGATCATCCCTCTTTTAGCGATGAGGATTGTATTGCCGTGAAAGAATTGAATGAATACCGTCAGAGGTATATTTCGAACTATTTATCAACTGAAATTGGAGTGCTTTCGGATCTTGAACAAAGTGTTTTATCTGCGTTAAAAGAAGATAAGTCGATTGTTAGTATTGCTGAAGATGAGCCGGAAACCAGAAATTTAGGTCAAAAAGTCGCAGATCAGGTGGCGGATTTTGGCGGAAGCTGGACGTTTATTATTTCTTTTTTGATTTTTATTGTAGTTTGGATTGGAGCGAATGTTTTTATTTTGGTCAACAAAGGTTTTGATCCGTATCCGTTTATTTTACTCAATTTGATTTTGTCCTGTATAGCTGCGTTACAGGCACCGGTAATCATGATGAGTCAGAATCGTCAGGAAGAGAAGGATCGAAATCGAGCCAAAAAAGATTATATGATCAATCTTAAATCGGAGTTGGAGATCAGAATGATTCATGATAAAATCGATCATTTGATCATGCATCAACAACAGGAGCTGATCGAAATTCAAAAAGTTCAAATCGAAATGATGAACGATATTTTGGATAAGATCAAAAAATGACTCTTACAAAAGTAATGAGGTTAAAAAGGATTTGAAAGGACTGAAAAAAGGTTTTATAGTTGAAAGTGTTTAGGGTAATTGAATTTTAATTTTTTGAAGCAAAGTGGGTAATGATTTTAGAAAAGGAGAGGCTTTCAGATTAGATTGTGTTTAGAATTGTATTAAAAATCTAATACTAAAAAAGTAAGAATGGAATAGAAAGGGAGGCTTTTGATTTCTAGTGCAAAAGAAGCAAGATTTAATATACGACAATAACACTGTTTTTTTTAAATTAGGAAATTTCTTTTTCTAAAATCAAACCAGAATTAGTAAGGACAGTTGGACAGGGGTAGTGTTGCTATTTTAAAGTTTCCTATTTTTGAACTTTCAATACTTATAAAAAATGAAAGCGTTTAAAATTTTAATAATGATTCTTGCCATTTCGGTTGCGTTATACGAGCAGGTTTCAGCGGAAAAAAACATCTATATTATGGTAATTGCCATTGCGGTTTTCATGTATGGAATGATGCAGTTGAGTGCAAAAACACCTAGTAAAAACCAAGATAAAGAAGAGCAGGATGTTGACTAAAGGAGATAAGGTTTCGGTCTTAGACGAAGCGATAAACGGAACAGTAGTTTCGGTGAAAAACAAGGAAGTTTTAATTGAAACCGAGGATGGTTTTATGATGACATTTTTTGTCAATGAACTACTTAAAGTGCAATATTCCAGTAATTTAATGAATTCTATCAAAAGAATTGATTTAGATGAGATTTCAAAAGAGAAAACAGAGCCAAAACCGCGAAGTTTTGTGAAAGAAAAGAAAGATAAACGTGAAATTTCGGCTCCTGAGTTTGATTTGCATATCGAAAAACTGGTTCCCAATAAACGCGGAATGTCTAATTATGATATTTTGACTTTACAGACCGAAACAGCCAAAAGGCATATTGAATTTGCGATCAGAAATCGTATTCCTAAAATTGTTTTTATTCATGGCGTTGGTGAAGGAATTCTAAAAGCGGAACTTGATTTTTTATTGGGTCGTTACGACGGAATAGATTTTCAGGATGCTAATTATCAAAAATATGGCTTAGGTGCAACCGAAGTTTATTTTAAACAAAATCAGAAATAAGATCTTATTTCTGTCGTAAAATATTGGGTTTAGGACATAAAAAAAACGTCCGTTTTTCTTTCTGAATTTCTAATGAAATCAGTTTAGAAAAACGTACGTTTTTTGTAGGAATGTAAACAGGTGTGAACTTGTTTTGAAATTACCTTTTATGGTGTAGCCGATACCTCAAGAATTCCGTAATTGTAAATAGTTGGTAATTTAAAACTACTGTTGGCTCTTGTGAGTTTTACTCCTTTAAGAACGATCTTGTGGAAATAAGTACTTCCAACAAGAGTTGTACTGACTTCGATAATTCCACTTACATTTTGTACGCCATTATCTGCAGTCCATATTTCGTTTACAGTTGGAGTAGTCGGTAAAGGCGTAGCGCAAAAATAATCCTGAGTTAGAGAAGTACCATTGTAAGTGCGCAATAGAACTTTATTGGTTGAAGAACCAATTAAGCCTGTTTTAGGCTGGTTGGAAGGCGTAACAACATTTTCAAGCAGTTTAGGATCGATGCTGTCAATTGTTAAAGCGCTTGAAGGTGTGAAATTAAATAATTGCTTTGAGGTTGGACATTGTCTGACAACTGTTTGGAAAACAGTATTCGGAGCATTGTATGTGGTTTTAAAAAGACCAAATGAGTATTCGGCCTCTACTTGTGGGCCTGCCGGTTTTAGAAAAGTAATATTCTGGAAAAAGATATTGTGATTGTAACCTGTAATGGTAGAGCTTCCATCAGTGTTATCGGTTACAGCTGCTGTAATAACATCTACAATTTTTCCGGCAGTGGCCTGCCATTCCTCAGTTACAGCCGGTGTTGTTGGAGGGATTGCGCCACAAATGTTGTCAACTCCTATAAGACCGTTATAGGCTCTGTATACTACTCGGATATCGGTATTGTTGATGTCAAAAGTTTTAGGTTTGCCAGGTTCCGTTGCATCATTAGTAAGGCTGTTAGGAGGTAATTGAATTAAAAGTGACTCTTGTTTTTTAAGTTTGTATATAATATTATTGGTTGTTGTGTTACAGGTTGCGGCTGTAATGGAAGGGTCACTAAAATCAATTGTATCTACTACTAAATCCCCATCGTCGCAGCCGTTTAATAAAAGCGCTAAGAAGAGAAGGCTTGCATATTTTTTCATCGTAATTTTATTTGAGGTCAAAAATAGTGAAAAATTTGGCAAATGATATTCTAGATTTGACAATTGATATTTCATAACTTTGTATTAATGAAAAAAGTATACCTCGATAACGCCTCTACAACCGCTATGCGCCCTGAAGTGATTCAGGAAATGTTGAAAGTAATGACTGAAGATTTTGGAAATCCCTCTTCTACACACAGTTTCGGAAGAAACGGAAAGACCATTTTAGAGCTTTCCAGAAAAAGTATTGCGAAATATTTAAATTGTACGGCACAGGAGATTATTTTCACCTCAGGAGGAACTGAGGCTGATAATTGGATTCTTCGTTCGGCGGTGGAAGATCTTAAAGCAGAACGCATTATTACAACCAGAATCGAGCATCATGCCGTATTGCATACCGCATTGGTTTTAGAATCTGAATATAACGTTCAGGTGGATTACGTAAATGTAAATCCTGATGGAGGTATAGATTTAACTCATTTATCCAATTTATTAGCCGAAGACAAAAAGACAATTGTCAGTTTGATGCATGTAAACAACGAAACCGGAGCCATTTTGGATCTGGAAAGAGTTGGTGTAATTTGTAAGCAGTATAATGCTTTGTTTCATTCGGATACTGTTCAGTCTGTTGGAAAAACGGAGATCGATCTGCAAAAAATCCCTGTTGATTTTATTGTAGCAAGTGCGCATAAATTTCACGGTCCAAAAGGAGTTGGGTTTGCATTTGTTCGAAAAAATTCAGGATTACAGCCTTTGATTTTTGGAGGAGAGCAGGAAAAAGGCTTGCGTGCCGGTACAGAAGCCGTGCATCAGATTGCCGGAATGGCAAAAGCATTGTCTCTTTCGTATGAGAATTTAGATGCTGAAAGAAATTATATTTTCGGCTTGAAAACCTATCTTATGGAGCAATTTGAAGCTCATTTTCCGGGTTTCAGAATCAATGGAAAGAAGGATGATTTTTACAATATCATCAATGTTATTCTGCCTTTCTCAGCAGATAAAACTTCGATGCTTTTGTTTAGTTTAGATATGAAAGGAATTGCTGTTTCCAGAGGCAGTGCCTGTCAGTCAGGGAGTGTGAAACCGTCACATGTTTTGAAAGAAATGCTTTCGGAGACTGATTTAAAATTACCAAATCTCCGAATTTCATTTAGTCATTTCAATACCAAGGAAGATATTGACTGGTTGATTGAGAGTTTAAAAGGTCTTTAGAGGGACTAAGGTTTTGAGGTATACAGGAGCAAAGGTCTGTAGGGACAAGTAAAATGTACATTGTGAGTGATGTAATCTGAAACCTGAAACTTGAAACCTGAAACTTGAAACTTGAAACCTGAAACTATTTAAAGTTGTTAAATGCAGATTTTAAGCAATCTAAAATCTGCAATCTAAAATCTACAATTACTTACGAATCACTTTTACCTGTGAATCATTAGTGAGTTTTATGATTGTTGAAGGTTTTCCGGCAATCCTGTCGTGATACAGATTTACTACATAGTCAACGCCTTTCACAATTTCCGGATTGATGTCTTTGAAGCCAATAGGAGTCGGCTGTCCCGAAATATTAGCTGAAGTCGAAACCAGTGGTTTTTTCATTCGTTCCAATAATTTAAAACAGAACGGTTCTTTTACCAGACGAACAGCAAGCGAATTGTCGGCAGCTATGATATTTGGAGCGACATTACGTGGTTCATCCAGAATTAAAGTGGTTGGTTTTTCAGATAAATCTAAAATTTGCCAGGCTACTTCAGGGATGTTTTTAAATACATTGTACATCATTTTTTCGCCATTCATCAATACAATCATACTTTGTGTTTCAGCACGTTGTTTGAGTTTGTATATTTTGGCAACAGCCTCAGGATTTGTTGCGTCACAGCCAATTCCCCACACGGTATCAGTAGGGTAGAGTATGATTCCTCCTTCTTTTATGACTTCGTACGCTTTGATTATTTCTTCGTTCATATTACAAGTCAATTATTTTGTATGATGGAATTCCTTTAATTTTAAACTTATGATGATACATATAAAGATTGATTAGTCTTTCTGAAATAAAACCAAAAATTCGGGCCTGATAAGCGTCTTCCGGGATTGTAACTCTGGATTCAAGTTCAAACAGAATTGAAAAAAGCCAGGTATAGTAAGTGTCAAATTTTTCTTTTGAGGTGACCATCATATTTCCCATGTGGAAAAGGGTTCCTTCGTCTAAAAATTGGGTAATACTGTCGTTATATTCCGGATATTTTTCTAAAATGATCTGTTTGGTTAAATCCCAATCTTCTTTTCGGTGATCCTCACAGTAGTTCTGGGTTAAGGAACCATTTTTGAATTTATAAGGTCGGCAAAGAATTACGTCATATTCTGAAAGAATAGAGAGTATTTTTTTTTCTAATTTTTCAGAAGATGTATTATACAGCTTTGTTCTCTTAAAATCTTCGGTTGTAATTTTTTTCTGTGCAGAGGGTTTTAGGTTGTACCAGTCGTTGTAAAAGTTAAGATATCTTCTGTAATGACAAATACCTACGTAATCCGCTTCTTTTTCATTTTTCCATACCCAGTAGGCAGCAGTGAGCTCGCAGTAATTACTGTTTTTACTTCCGATATTGTCCTGCGTGTTGTCTCTTAGGATAGTAGTTGTGATAGATTCATTTGTTCCAACTTGCATAGGAACCAGAAGATTGTTTGATAATACCGGATTTTCTTTATGGGTTACGATAAAAATCTTAATCATTGTTTAATTCTTTTTTAGATCTTGTTAGAGCCATAGCAATTACCTGATGCATGTCATAATATTTATATTCTGATAATCTTCCTCCAAATATCACATTTTCTTCTTTTAAAGATAGTTTATGGTATTCTTCAAATAGCGTTTGGTTTTTGTCATCGTTTATAGGATAGAACGCTTCATTAGAAGGATTCCATTCGCAAGGGTATTCCTTTGTAATAATGGTTTTCTTTTGCTTTCCAAATTCAAAATGTTTGTGCTCAATTATTCTGGTAAAGCCATAGCTTGCATCATTATAATTAATGCCTGCATTTCCTTGAAAATTCTCTGTGTCCAGCACTTCGTTCTCAAAACGCAATGATCTGTATTCCAAAAGCCCTAATTTATAATCGAAGTACTCGTCAATTTTCCCGGAATAAACCACTTTGTTGGCAATTGAGTTGAATTTTTTTCTGTCTGAAAAATAATCTGTGTTAGTTATTACTTCAATTCCTTCCAGTAATCCTTCAATTAATTTATTATAACCGCCAATAGGAATTCCCTGATAAGTATCGTTAAAATAATTGTTGTCAAAAGTGAATCGAACAGGGAGTCTTTTTATGATGAAAGCGGGTAATTCAGTTGCCTTTCTTCCCCATTGTTTTTCAGTATATTCTTTAATAAGATTATGGTATATGTCCTTTCCGACAAGGCTTAGCGCTTGTTCTTCAAGATTTTGAGGGTTTTTTGTGCCATAAGTGGTTATTTGTTCATCAATTTTGGCTTTGGCCTCCTGAGGAGTTTTGGTGCCCCAAAGTTGATAAAAAGTATTCATGTTAAAAGGTAAATTATACAATTTCCCTTTAGAAAAGGACATCGGAGAATAAATAAAGTTATTAAAATCAACAAATTGATTGACATAATCCCATATCGCTTTATCGTTGGTATGAAAGATATGCGGGCCATATTTGTGAACGTTAATTCCTTCAATATTTTCGCAATATATATTTCCTCCTATATGTTCTCTTTTGTCAATTACCAGGCATTTTTTGCCTGCTTTTGTTGCTTCATGTGCGAACACACTTCCAAAGAGTCCTGATCCGATTATTAAATAGTCATATTGCTTTTTCATGATGCAAAAGTAGAGATTAATTAGTAAATTGCAACAAATTACAAAAGTAAAAATGGCAGGAAAAATACAAGTAGGATATCTGGTTTCGTATGATTATGAGTTGTTAAAAACATCACTTCCAACAGTGTATAACGATGCAGATGCGGTTTTTGTCGCCATTGATAAAAATAGAAATACCTGGAATGGCGGAAGCTTTACGATCGATGATTCTTTTTTTGAATGGATTAAGGATTTTGACGTTGATAAGAAGGTAGTGATTTATGAAGATGATTTTTATGTTCCAACCTTAACTACAATGGAATGTGAAATCAGAGAGCGAAAAATGCTCGCTGAAAAAATGGGAATTGGGAACTGGATTGTTCAGGTAGATTGCGACGAGTATTTTGTTGACTTTAAAAAGTTTGTTTCAGATTTAAGACGATACGATTCTTATTTAATTAATCCCGAAAAACATCCTATACAGATATGTGCTTTCTGGGTTATGCTTTATAAATATACAGATCAGGGTATTTTATATGTAGATAAACCGCTGAAAGCAATTTTTGCGACAAATTATCCTAATTATAAAAGCGGACGCAGAATCAAAGAGCGTCAGATTTATACCAATAATATTGTCTTGCATGAATCCTTGTCAAGAACAGAAGCCGATTTGCGTTTTAAGCTTGACAATTGGGGGCATAATGTTGATGTAGATAAGGGATTTTTGGATAAATGGCTTGTTGTGAATGAAAACAATTATAAAGAGTACAAAGATTTTTACTATTTACAGCCTAAAAGATGGAAGAAATTAGGATTCTTCTCGACTAAAAGTATCCCTCAGATAAAAGAGATTATTGAGAAAGAAAAAAGACTGAATGTGCCTAAGTTCAATCTCTATTTTAAAAATTTCGGACAGTGGCTGAAATATTCATTGAAGAAAAAAAAGGCATAAGGTAATTTTTAGTTCGTTTTTGCTCTCATATTTGATTTTTCTTAATTATTAAGGTTATTTTTGCTTCCTTCCATTTACCTCTTAGAATTGCAGACTATTGAACTGCTTTTTGATGCTTTGGTTTGAATAAAATAAATCATTGAGCATTGGAAATGGGTAATAAATTAATATCAAAGTTATAGTTAATGATCTCAAAATTTAGATTTTCAACAGCAGTAAAAAGTTCCAGAGATATCCTGACTTTTATTAAAAATTTTAATACTTCAGGCGAGTTGTTTGGGAATGGAGACCGAAATGTTATTAAATTGTTTGATCTTGAGGAGAAAAAAATCAACATTAAATCGTTTAAAGTTCCAAATCTAATTAATAAAGTGGCTTACCGTTATTTTAGAAAATCAAAGGCAAGACGTTCGTACGAATATGCTACCATTTTATTAGAAAAAGGTATTGGAACTCCACAGCCCATAGCGTTTTTAGAGAACTTTAATTTTGTAGGACTGAGAGACAGTTATTATGCAAGTGAGCATTTGACAACTGATTTAACCTATAGAGAACTTGTAGAAATTCCGGATTACCCGGATCGTGACAATATCTTAAGACAATTTACAAGGTTTAGTTTTGGTCTTCATAAGAAAGGAATTGAATTTTTGGATCACTCACCTGGAAATACGCTTATTAAGAAGAAGCAAGATGGAAATTACGAATTCTTTTTGGTCGATTTAAACCGAATGGAGTTTCATGAATCAATGAGTTTTGAAATGCGTATGAAAAACTTATGTCGTCTGACTCCTTTAAAAGAGATGGTGGCGGTTATGAGTAATGAGTATGCAAAGTTTTATAAAGAAGAATCGGAGCAAAGAATATTTGAAACTTTGTGGAAATATACCGCTGATTTTCAGGAGAAGTTTTACAGGAAAAAGCGCTTAAAAAAGAAGTTTAAGTTTTGGAAGAAGTAATTCGGAAAAGCTCTTTATAGCGGATAAAGACACTGTATGCATTTAGATAACATATCGTGATTCCTTTGACTCCGTCTAAAAAGCCCAAACGAACTAAAAACTGATACAAAAAAGTATAAACAGGATGGAAAATCATCAATAGACGAGATGATTTCTGTCCTTTTTTTTGTTTTTCATTGGCCTTTAAAACCCCGTAACTGTACATTTTTGCTTTGTAGTCAGAAAAAGAAGTATACGAGAAATGAATGATCTTATTCTTTAAAGTTGAAATAGACCCGTTCACGATCAGTTTTTCATGTACCATTCTGTCCTGATTGTATCGACAGTTAGTCTTATTGAAAAGTCTGAAAATTTTATCCGTTTGCCAGCCGCTAAAATGAAGCTTACGGCTTTGGAACATAAAAGTTCTGTAAATGAAATAGGCACTTGCTGCATCTTTTTGACTGATGGTGGCTGCGATTTCCAGTTTTAGTTCCGGAGTTAATCTTTCATCGGCATCGATGAATAAGATCCAGGAGTTTTTTGCCTGATCAATCGCAAAATTACGTTGTGAAGTGTAATTAACGAACGGATTCTGGATTACTTTTACGTTTTTAAAAGATTCAATTATGTCCAGCGTCCGATCGGTACTGTACGAGTCTACCACAATAATTTCATCGGCAAAATCGATATCTTCCAGTAATGATTTTATATGCCCTTCTTCATTAAGCGTAATAATCAAAACGGATAGTTTTTCCCTGTCAGTAGTATTCATAAGTTCTTCACTCATTTTCAATTTTTATACTCCTGAAAATAAGTATCCAGTTTTTCAAGCATTAAACTTAAAGGGTACTCATCGTAGTACTGAAAAGTATGATCTTTTATGTATTGCTCGGTGTGTTGCTTGTATATTTCCGGTTTTAAATCTTTTAAGTGAATAGAGAAGTTCTTGGCTTCATTTTCAAATATTTGCCAGGTCTCTTTTCTAACAGATGGTGTGAATATGGAGAAGGTTGGAATTTCAAGTGCTTTGGCCATATTCACGGCTCCACCTTCATTTCCAATCAGCATTTCGCATTGTGAAAGCAAAGCCAGAAAAGGTCTTAGTTCGGTGCAGTACAAATCAAAGACGATGTGTTTTTTAGTTTCGGCACTACAATGGTTGTATACTTCAAGGGCCTGTTCTTTTTGATCTGGAATATAATTGAAAATAATAGTGGCATTGGTTTTGGCAACTGTAAAATCAATGATTTTAGCCATTCCTTCTAAAGGATACGTCTTGTAAACTTCGCTTCCCAAAATTCCAAACATGATTAATGGCTTTTCCGTATCAACCTGATAGCTTTTCAGAAGTTTTTTAGCATCATCAATTTCAGATTCTTTCAAAAATATTTTTGGTTTTACATCTGTAATCTTTTCAGGAATAAACGGTTTTAGAAGCATCAAACGATTTTCAATGGCCAATCCGTGTTCTGATTCTACGGCATCTAAACGTTCATAAGTGTAATTGTAGAATATTTTGGTGTACCATTTACGATATGAAACCTTATATTTTGCACCCGAAAACAACGTAATTAAATTAGTTTCCAGCTTAGAATAGACGTCAATAACAGCATCGTATTTATTACGTCGGATTTGAAAAATAAATTTAAACAGAGAAGGAGTTGATTTTCTAACCTTGTTGGATAAAGGAATAATGTTATCAATATTCTTGTTCTCTTTTAGTACATCGACAGAATTTGGGTAACACATATAATCGATAATCGAATCCGGGTATTTGGTTTTTAGATTATTACAGATTATGGTGCTCGTTAATACATCTCCAATTCTTTTTTGCTGAATGACTAATATTCTCATTTATATAAAATTCAATTTGTGGGCTAAATTAGTAATAATTTTATAAAGTGTGCAAGCGCACGATTAAGATAAGGTAACTAAAATAAAAAGCCGTATTTTTGTAAAAAAATAAATTCCCCCCAATAAAATGCAAATTAGTGGTCTTATTATTACTTTCAATGAAGAGAAAAACATTGGTAAATGTATAGATGCTTTACTAAGAGTTTGTGACGAAGTAATTGTAGTAGATTCGTTTAGCAAAGATTGTACTGTTGAAATTGCCAGAGAAAAAGGCGCAATAGTGATTGAACAGACCTTTTTGGGCGACGGCCCGCAACGTACACATGGTCTTCCTTATTGTAAAAATGACTGGATTTTAAATTTAGATGCTGATGAGATTCTGGCCGAAGATGCTGAAAAATTTATAACAGATAAAAAATATCTTGAAGGAAATTATGATGCTTTTAGCTTCAGAGTAAAAAATTTTCTAGGCGATAAACTTATCGATTTTTCGGGCTGGTATCCGGATCAAAAAGTCCGTTTTTTTAATAAACAAACAGCACATCCGTCTGATTCTAAGGTGCATCAGAAGATAATTACTCAAAATGAGAAAAAGGTCTCCGTACACCTCTTACACTATGGTTGGGATTCTTTAGATCAAATTATTGCAAAAAAGAATCAATATTCCGGTTGGCATGCGCAACAACTGTTTGATCAGGGGAAAAGAATAACCGCAATTAAGCCGGTTGTTAATGGGGCTGTTGCGTTTATCAGATGCTACTTTTTTAAGAAAGGTATTTTTAATGGTATAGACGGCTTGTCGATAGCGATGATTCAGAGTTTCTTTTCTTATATGAAATATGCTAAGCTTTTAAAACTTCAAAAGAAGCTAAAATAAAATCTGATAAAAACGGAGGTGCTAATCTCAATTACAGTATCGGTTTTTAAAATACTAACATAGTCTTTCACGCTGTGTTATTTCTTAGCTTTTCGATTGTTGCATGTGTCAGATATATTTTTCGCAATATAGTTAGTGGTAATTTTGCTTTAAAAATTAGCGAACGTAGTTTTTTTCTTATATTTGAAAACAAATAACATCAGGTTTTATTTAACAATAACAAGGTTTTTTGTTTCATTTCTTTTTTTTTGCTTAAAAGTGTTTTTTTTGTGAAAAATAATACTATTAATGATAGATTTGCTAAAAAAATAGAGAATGTCAAAGCTGCCAATTTTAATGTATCATAATGTTGTGGAAGACGAAGCAAAGTCTGTGGATTTAAGTGTTTCTGTAGCAAAATTAGAATCACAATTTAAATTTTTACACGATAACAATTACACGACATTTCATTTTAAAGATCTGGAAAATTTCAAAGAACTTCCTTCAAAAAGCATCATAATCACTTTTGATGATGTTACCGAGTGCCAGTTGTTGTATGCTGTGCCTTTGCTTGAAAAATACCAATTAAAAGCCTCTTTTTTTATACCATTTTCTTACGTTGGGAATTTTGATTACTGGATCGAAGGGAAAGAAAAGATCATGAGTGTCGAACAGCTAAAAGGGTTAAATCCTGATCTTATTGAGCTGGGGTATCACTCTTTTGAACATAAAAGATACAGTTCGTTGTCTAAAGAAGAATTAGAAGCTGATTTTGCGAAGTCTAATAAATTTATTTTAGATAATCAGTTAGATATAAAACCTGTTCTGGCGTATCCTTTTGGAAACTATGCCAAGAAACATTCTGAGTTTGCTGTTTTTGAAAATATGATGCGTGATAACGGTATACAATACGGTTTGAGAATAGGCAACAGAGTAAATAATTTTCCCTTTAAAAATAACTATTTGGTAAAGAGAATAGATATAAAAGGGGAAGATAGTTTGTTTAGATTTAAATTAAAATTGAAAATAGGTAAGCTTAAATTATTTTAAAAAATGCTATGGAAATTAGTGGATTAGTAATAACGTATAATGAAGAAAAAAACATTGGCAAATGTATAGATGCGCTGTTCAGAGTTTGTAACGAAGTAATTGTTGTAGATTCGTTAAGTACAGATAATACAGTGAAAATTGCCGAAGAAAAAGGGGCTAAGGTTGTTTTGCAGAGCTTTTTAGGCGACGGACCTCAGAGAATTCACGGTCTTCCTTATTGTAAAAATGACTGGATTTTAAATTTAGATGCTGATGAGATTCTGGCCGAAGATGCTGAAAAATTTATATTATCGGGCCAATACGAAAAACAGAATTTTGATGTGTATGCCTTTTCGCTGTACAATTATATGGGCTGTAAGCTGATTAATTTTGCAGGTTGGTACCCTGATAAAACTTCACGATTTTTTAACAAACAAACCGCTTCTCCTTCAAAAGATAGTGTACATCAAAAAGTTTGTGGTACTAATAAGACCCACTTAAAAGTTCATATTCATCATTACGCCTGGGACTGTTTCGGACAATTTATCAGTAAGAAAAATTTATATTCTACCTGGCATGCCCAGCAGCTTTACGATCAGAATAAAAGGGTAAACAGCTTTAAACCGATATTAAACGGGACAGTTTCTTTTATTAGATGTTATTTTTTTAAAAAAGGCTTTTTACATGGTTTAGACGGTTTCACCTTTTCAATGACTCAGGCTTTCTTTTCCTATATGAAATATGCCAAGCTTTTGAAACTTCAAAAACAGAATAAATAAAAAAAAATAGTTTTAAAAAAAATAAAGCGGAATGATCACTCATTCCGCTTTATTTTTTTATAGAGACTTAAAATTAAACAGCAACATCGTACTCACGAAGTGCATTGTTTAATGAAGTTTTCAAATCTGTTGATGGTTTACGAGTACCAATGATTAATGCACATGGTACCTGAAATTCACCTGCAGCGAATTTTTTAGTGTAACTTCCCGGAATCACAACAGAACGGGCAGGAACGAAACCTTTCATTTCAACAGGTTCGTCACCTGTTACATCGATAATTTTTGTGGAAGCAGTCAAACAAACATTAGCACCAAGAACCGCTTCTTTTCCTACGTGGACTCCTTCTACTACAATACAACGAGAACCAATAAAAGCACCATCTTCAATAATAACCGGAGCAGCTTGCAATGGCTCTAAAACACCACCAATACCAACACCTCCGCTTAAGTGAACATTTTTGCCAATTTGGGCACAGCTTCCAACAGTTGCCCATGTATCAACCATGGTACCTTCATCAACATAAGCACCAATGTTTACATAACTTGGCATCAAAATGACACCGCTTGAAATATAAGCTCCATAACGGGCTACAGCATTAGGTACTACACGAATTCCTTTTTCAGCATAACCTTTTTTCAGCAACATTTTGTCGTGGTATTCGAAAATACCGGATTCCCATGTTTCCATTTTTTGAATCGGGAAATACATTACAACAGCTTTCTTAACCCATTCGTTTACCTGCCACTTGTCACCAACAGGTTCAGCGCAACGTAATTTTCCTGCATCAATCAATTCAATAACCTCCCTGATAGCATCAGTAGTGGTTGTTTCTTGTAATAAAGCTCTGTTTTCCCAAGCTTGTTCTATTATAGTCTGTAAAGAATTCATAAGTTTTAATTTTTGGCAAAGATAAGGTATTTGCGGAAAAGCAGAAAAGTAAAGCTATTGTAAAATGTTACAAGTGTAACTTTTTGTTTGTATTTTGATAAATAAAACAAGGCTTATGGAAAACGCAAGAATGCGGTTAATCTATAAACGCTTTTTTTTGATGGTAAAACATGATAAAAATCAGATTTTGCGTTTTTACTTCTCATTAATTTCGCGGTATAATTCCCGAAAGATATAGAGAGGAATTGCGAAATACCATTCCAAAACAAAAATATTTAATCAGTAAAAAATGAATCAAGAAAATCAACTCCGAACGCCTGTTACAGTAATCGATAAAGAAGTCACGTGGGATAAAACACAAGTGATTATGAGTAAAACAAATGCTTTTGGTATTATTGAGTATGCCAACGAAGTATTTGTGGATGTATGCGGTTATGAAGATTATGAGTTAATGGGGCAGCCACACAACATCATACGTCATCCGGATATGCCGAGAGTTATTTTTAAAGTACTTTGGGAAAATCTTAAAAACGGAAGAAACTTTCATGCTATTGTTAAGAATTTAGCAAAGTCAGGGCGTTACTATTGGGTTATTACCGATTTTGAGATTGCAAAAGACGAGAACGGAGTTATTGTGAATTATTTTGGAAGACGACAAGCGGTTCCGCAGGAGGTAATAGCCTTGCATATTGAGCCATTGTATAAAAAACTGTTGCAAATTGAAGCAGCGAGCGGTATGGAGTTTAGTGAGAAGTACCTTATTGGATTTCTGGAGGAAAAGAAGAGGACTTATGTTGAATATATTAAGGAGTTAATTTACGAGCATGAGAAATCTCAGGCAAAGTTTGCTCAATATGAAGTGCAGGAAAATGATGAAGAGGAGGAAAGAGGTTTTTTTAGAAGACTGTTTAACAGATAGAAGTTATTTTTTTAGGTTTTGAATATTTGGAAAAAAATCCGTTTTTAACAAAAGCTCAGAACGGATTTTTTGAATTTAATATTGAAGAGGGAATGAATTACTCTTTTGAGGTACATTAAATTATAAAAACATCAATTCAAAAAGCTTTATCTTTGTATTGTAAATGAAAGTATTATGGAAGCAATTAGATTAGAGTTTCAACCGGAAATAAAAGAAAAAATATTAAAATTGTTAAGTTCATTCTCTTCAGAGGAACTTAAAATAATTCCGGAAGATTCAGGATTTGAAGAGGATAAGAGGAAATTGAGAGAGAGAGCTGAAAAAATTGCAAACGGAACAGCACAATATAGCACGTTTGAAGAATTAGATGTTTTACTTGAAGAGACTATTAAAAAATATGAAAGTTAATTTAACGATTGAGTTTAATTATGATTTGAATGATATCGTGCATTTTATTTCAAAAGATAAACCAATTGCAGCAAGAAATTTTAAAAATGAATTAGTAAAAAAGTTGAAGAAGGATTTGGTAAATCCTTTTCATTTTAAAAAATCTGTATATTTTGATGATGAAAATTTTAGAGATTATATTTTTAAAGGATACACTACAATCGTGAAAATTGACTCTAAGAATGAAATTGTTCATGTTATTGGTATTTTAAAGCATCGAGCACTATTTTAAATTAAGTTTGCAAAAAAAAAATAAAATGCCAAGAATTCTTTCTATAGACTACGGACAAAAACGTACCGGAATTGCGGTTACTGATGAAATGCAGATCATTGCTTCAGGTTTAACAACAATACCAACCAATACCCTTATTGATTTTCTGAAAGATTATTTTGCAAAAGAAAAGGTCGAAGCCGTTTTAATTGGCGAGCCCAAGCAAATGAATGGTCAGCCATCAGAGAGTGCTTCAGTTATTAAAGGATTTGTAACTCATTTTACCAATATTTTCCCTGATATGAAAGTAGTTCGTGTCGACGAACGTTTTACTTCGAAAATGGCCTTTCAAACGATGATCGATAGCGGACTCAGCAAGAAACAGCGTCAGAACAAAGGTTTGATCGATGAAATTTCGGCTACAATTATGCTTCAGGACTATCTTTCGTCAAAACGTTTTTAGCACCCAATCTTTTAGCTTTTTATTTTTTAGAAAAACATAACTTTTATCATGCAATTTTAGTTTTTTTTTGCAATTATAAAAAGTACCTTTGCACTTTAAAAATAATACTGTTATGTCTGACAAAACAATACGTTCTAATAGTGAAGTAGTGCTTATTGGAGCGGGAATTATGAGTGCCACTCTTGGAGTAATTTTGAAAGAATTACAACCTGATATAAAAATTGAAATTTACGAAAGATTAGATGTTGCCGCCGCAGAAAGTTCAGATGCATGGAATAATGCAGGAACAGGGCACTCTGCCTTTTGTGAATTAAATTACACTCCTGAAAAGGCTGACGGAAGTATTGATCCGAAAAAAGCGATAAGTATTGCTGAATCTTTTGAGATTTCACGCCAGTTTTGGTCCTATTTAGTAGAACAGAAAAAGGTACCATCTCCTGATAATTTTATTAAAAGTGTTCCTCACATGAGTTTTGTTTGGGGAGATAAAAATGTAGAGTATCTTAAAAAAAGATTTGAAGCATTACAAAACAACCCTATTTTTTCTCAAATGGAATTTAGTTCCGATTTTGAGCAGTTAAATAAATGGATGCCGCTTGTTATGGAAGGCCGAGATGCTAACGAGAAACTGGCAGCTACTCATATGGAAATAGGTACCGATGTGAATTTTGGGGCCTTAACCAGAAGCATGTTCAATTATTTAGCGACACTTGATGGTGTTTCTTTACACTTTAATCATGAAGTTAAAAAACTAAAACAACGTGAAGATAAATCATGGCGTATCAAAATCACCGATCTTGCTACCGGTGATGTGAGAAAAGCTTATACTAAGTTTGTATTTATTGGAGCGGGTGGAGGTTCATTGCCTTTATTAGAAAAAGCAAATGTACCGGAAGGAGATGGTTACGGAGGTTTTCCGGTAAGCGGTCAATGGTTAAAATGTACCAATCCGGAGGTAATTGCAAAACATCAGGCAAAAGTTTACGGAAAAGCAAGCGTTGGAGCACCTCCAATGTCTGTACCACATATTGATACCCGTGTAATTGATGGCGAAAAAGCATTGCTTTTCGGTCCGTTTGCCGGATTTTCAACACGCTTTTTGAAGAATGGTTCTTACTTAGATTTACCATTATCTATAAAACCGAACAACTTAATTCCAATGTTGTCAGCAGGATATCATAATATTCCTTTGACTAAATATTTGATTGAGCAGGTACGTCAGTCTCCTAAAGACAGAATGAAAGCATTACGCGAGTATTTGCCAACAGCACGTTCTAAAGACTGGAAACTGGAAAGAGCCGGACAACGTGTTCAGGTAATTAAAAAAGATGAAAACGGTGGTGGGGTTTTAGAGTTTGGTACCGAAGTAATTAGTACACACGACGGAAGCCTGGCGGTGTTATTGGGAGCTTCTCCTGGAGCGTCAACTGCAGTGGGCATTATGGTTGATTTGATCAGCAGATGTTTTGCCAATCAGGTGAAAACACCGGAATGGCAGTCAAAAATGAAAACGATGATCCCTTCTTACGGTCAGACTTTAAATGATAAACCGGAACTTTTAGCCGAGCTCAGAAAACATACTTCTGAAGTTTTAAAACTAAAAAATAGTTAAACTCAGATCCTAGAATAAATAACAAATCCAGATGAATTAATCTGGATTTGTTGCTTTAAATTCCTTTGTTATTTTTAGAATCTTCTCAGCCAGATTGCTCATCCAGATCAATTGCTCGATTACCATTTGAGCTTCCTGCATTTTGGCTTGTCGGGTTTCCTTGTCCAAATCATCATCTGCGGCCAAACGTTTAAAATTAACACGTTTGAGTTCTTCAAATTGTAAGGTCACGTCTTCCTTATCAAAATAAGTATCATTTATGATCTTTTCATTTCTTAAAACAGCAATGGCGTGATCCAGATTGGAAAGAATTGTTTTAATGATGTAATTAAAAGATTCCGAAGCAGAAGTAGTCTGATGCGACTGTATGTAAGTTGATAACGAGGCCAACGCTGATAATATAGAATGATTTAATACCACCAGTTTATTAACCAATGGAAGTGTTTTTTGCTTCGATTTAGGCTCCTGCATCATTCGCTGGAAGGAAGTCATGAGGTTACCAACCTCAACAAAAGCGTTTTTTCTGGATAATCGGTATGAAGTAGGAACTTCGCCTTTTTTATTGTAGAAATCGGCAATCTCCTTTAGGTAATTTCGATTGGCCCGAATCGAATTTTCAATATGTATTGGAGTATTGATAAATTCCCAGGCCGGCCATAAAAACTGATTGGCTAAAAATGCTAAAATGGCTCCCGCAAGCGAATCGAGAATTCTAAATTGAATTACCTCGACCACATTTGGAGCTAAAATTCCATAAATAAAAACCACGTACATCGTAACAAATGTTGCGCTTATTTTGTAATTAATTTGCGTAAACGAAATACCAAGAAGCATGCAAACAATAGAGAATATACTCAATACAACGTGATTTTGGACCAAAGAAACGATTCCGAATGCTAACAATCCTCCTAAAATAGTACCGAAAATTCGATTATAGGAGCGCTCTTTCGTTAAGCCGTAACCCGGGCGCATGATCACCACAATGGTCAGTAAAATCCAATACACGTTTTGAAACGGAAGAAATTTTCCAATCACAAAACCAATTAAAATAGTCGTAGTCAATCGTATGGAATGCCTGAAAATAGAAGAAGAGTAGGATAAATTCTCAATCAAAGTGCGTAATGGATAATATTGAGGCGTTAGGAACTTCTCCAGTTCTTTATCCTTATCCTTTAATTTATAAGATTGCATCGCAAGTGAAAAAGCACGCTGGATGGTTTTGATTTTTCCCACCTGATTTTTAGCGTACTTCAGCATATTGGTCAACATCAGTACGCCTTCGGCAGCTTCTTCTTTGCCTAAAGTTTTTTCATAGTCAAAAATGGCAAACTCCAATGCATCCAGCTCATTCTTTAAATCATTCTTATCTACATATACACTGATATTGTGTACGTTTTTAGATAACTTTTTTAAGGTAGAAGCTAATTTATAAGCTACATTCTGATAGGTTCGCAGCACATCCGGATGCGCGGAAAATTTTTCGTGAATCTTGTTATGGTCGAATGAGGTGTATAAAGCCAGTTCCTGAATTTCGACCAAAGTAATAAAAACCAGTAACATTTTTCGATTTTGACTGGTAGCTCCCGAAGTATTTTGATTGCCAATAAGCATTTTTCTCAAATCCTCATGAATCAGGTTGAGTTCTACCTGAACGCTTAATTGTTTTTCGATGATGGCTGTTCGGTTGGCTTCGGGACTCCACAAATCCCCTCTGAGTTTTAAATATTTGGCTGTTAGTTTTATGCCTTCAGCAATTTGAAGTTCAACATATTTGTACGGCTGTACAAAGTGGAAAACAAGTGATACAATCAGATATAAAATTCCACCGATAAAAATAAAACCCGAATACTCAAAAGCCTCCCAGCCTTCATGCAAATGACCAAACGATAAGGAAATCGACAACAAAGCAGAAAACGAAACCAGAGTAGCACGCTGACCATATACTGAAATCATTGAACATAAAAACAGTAAAAAGCCTAAAAAAGGATAAAACAAAAAGGGGTACGGATAAGCAAGATTTACCAGCAAGTTTACTCCAGAAACGATAAAGGAAGCCACTATAAGTCCTTTTATCTTATGGCTTAAAGAACTCGGAATATCACTGGGATACGTATAAAAAGCCCCCAAAGCGATAGTAAAACCGATTTCGAAGTGTCCGAGAAAGTTCAAAATTAAGACAGGAACAACCGAAGCAATAGTTACTTTTGAGGCATTTAAAAAAGAAGTACTGTTGGTAAATTTCGAGATACGATCAAACATATATGGAGGTTTACAAACAAAGGTAAGAATTGTACGAATTAATTTGGCATAATTATGGATGAGTTTTTGGCGAGATTGCAAAAAATGACACATAATAGCCCTTTCGAATTATTCATTGACTATTTTTTACTATTTTTGCCAGCTGAATTAAGAGAATTAAATTCAGTGTTTTTTCAGTAGATAATACATTAAAATATTACAAATGATTTTACCAATTGTAGGATATGGTGATCCTGTTTTAAGAAAAGTGGGTGAGGCAATTACGCCAGATTATCCAAACCTAAAAGAAACAATAGCTAACATGTATGAAACCATGTACAACGCTTTAGGGGTTGGACTTGCTGCGCCTCAGGTAGGAGTGCCTATTCGTTTGTTTGTTATTGATACAACTCCTTTTAGTGATGATGAGGATCTTTCTTCAAGTGAGCAGGAAGATTTAAAAGGTTTCAAAAAAACTTTTATCAATGCTAAGATTTTGAAAGAAGAAGGTGAGGAGTGGAGTTTTAATGAAGGTTGTTTGAGTATTCCGGACGTTCGCGAAGATGTTTACAGAAAGCCTACCGTTACAATTGAATATTGTGAGGAAGATTTCGTAATGAAAACCGAAGTTTTTGACGGGTTGGTAGCCAGAGTAATTCAGCACGAATACGATCATATTGAAGGAGTTTTGTTTACAGATAAAATCTCTTCTCTAAAGAAACGTCTGATCCAGAAAAAATTAAAAAACATTACAGAAGGCAAAACATTTCAGGAATACAGAATGAAATTTTTTGCTGCAAAAAAAGGAAGATAGTATTCTAAAGTATGAATTTAGAATCAAAGAAATATAATAAATCAAATTCTTAATACTAATTTTAATAAACATGAATTTAGAGAAAATTTTAGCCATTTCTGGGAAACCAGGTTTATATGTATTGAAAGTGCAAACTCGTACAGGTTTTGTGGCAGAATCATTAGCAGATGGAAAAAAAATCACAGTAAACTTAAAAAGTAATGTAAGTTTATTATCAGAGATTTCAATTTATACTTACGAAGGCGAAAAACCATTAACAGAAGTAATGCAACGCATTGCAACTAAAGAAAATAAAGGGCAGGCTATTTCGCACAAAGAAGACAATGCTACATTATTGGCTTATTTTAAAGAAATTTTACCTGAATATGACGAAGAAAGAGTTTATCCTTCAGATATTAAAAAAGTATTAAACTGGTACAACACTCTTCAGTCTAAAGGTTTGGTAACAGATTTAGCTCCGGCTCCTGTTGAAGCTGAAGAAGAAGCTCCGGTTGCTGAAGAAAAACCAAAAAAAGCTCCTGCTGCTAAAAAAGCAAAAGCTAAAAAAGAAGAATAGTAGTTCACAGCATTCTTTTAAGGTTCTAAGGCACTAAGTTTCTAAGTGACTAAGTTCGTTTTAGATTATTAAAAAAATGGTTAGGCTCAGCATCTTAGAACTTCAGAACCTAAATACTTCAAAATATATTAATCCTGTTGAGATGTTTTCTTGACAGGATTTTTTACTTTTACACCAATCGTTACAACCCGGATAAAATTTCAAAAATGAGCAAAGAACTTCAACTTAAGGCCTTCGAAAGATTATTAATTATTATGGATGAACTTCGTGAGCAATGCCCGTGGGATAAAAAACAAACTTTGCAAACACTTAGGCATCTTACCATTGAAGAAACCTATGAGCTGGGTGACGCTATTTTAGACAATGATTTAAATGAAGTAAAAAAAGAACTGGGTGATTTGCTGTTGCATATTGTTTTTTATGCGAAAATAGGCTCTGAAACCAACGATTTTGACATGGCAGATGTGTGTAACGAAATCTGTGATAAACTCATTCATCGTCATCCTCATATCTACAGTGATACCAAAGTCAAAGACGAAGAAGAAGTAAAACAAAACTGGGAAAAGTTAAAGCTGAAAGAAGGTAAAAAATCAGTTTTAGAAGGAGTTCCGAGAAGTTTGCCGGCATTAGTAAAAGCCAGTCGAATTCAGGATAAAGTAAAAGGAGTTGGTTTTGACTGGGAAGAACCGCATCAGGTTTGGGACAAAGTACAGGAAGAACTGGAAGAATTGCAAGTTGAAGTAAAAGCAGGTGATCAGGACAAAATAGAGGCCGAATTTGGAGATGTTTTATTCTCTATGATCAATTACGCCCGTTTTTTAAATGTAAATCCCGAAGATGCTTTGGAGCGTACCAATAAAAAATTTATCAGTCGTTTTCAGTATCTGGAAAGCAAAGCAGCAGAGATGGGAAAACCTTTGATGGATATGACGTTGGCTGAAATGGATGTTTTTTGGAACGAAGCTAAAAAGCAGTAATTATTCTGCCAGCTTTTTTAAGGCTTTGATGTCCTGAAGTTTGATTTTTTTACCTACTAATTCAATTAAATTTAGTTTGTTAAAATCGGATAACAATCGGATACAGCTTTCTGTGGCCGTACCTATGATACCCGCCAGTTCTTCTCTTGTAAGCTGAACTTTCAGGGTATTGTCCGCATTCTCACCAAAATCGTCATGCAACTGCAGTAAAGTTTCGGCTAAACGCTGTTTCACCGTTTTTTGTACCAATGCAATTTTATCGTTTTCAGATTCTTTTAAATCCTCACAAACCGACTGCATTAAATTCATAGAGAACTGATTGTTGTTATTGAAAAAGTGAAGAATTTCGGCTTTCGGAATAAAACATACTTCCATATCAGCAACGGCTTTGGCTGTTAAGTTAGCAGGTTCATTGCTGATCATAGAACGCTGACCTAAAAGTTCTCCTGATTTTACCAGTTTTACAATTTGATCTTTTCCGTTGGCACTTAATTTAGAGAGTTTTCCAACACCGTCTTTTACACAATAAACTCCATTCGTAACTTCACCTTCTTCAAAAAGAGCATCCCCTTTTTTTATCGTGTAAGTTGTTTTGCTATTCGCCAGTTTCACAACTTCGTCTTTATTGAGTGCTTTTAGAGAAGAAAGCTGTCTTACGATACATTGGTCACATTTATTCATAGCAAAAATATTTATTGCAAAATTAACCAATATTCGCTTTCGCAGCTAGTGTTCGGGCTGAAAAAAAACATAAAAAATCTGACAACGCTATTTGAAGGATTTATTTCATTAAATTAGAAACGGATTTCTTTGTAGTATGATAAATGTCATATTTAAAGTCACCTCTTATTTTGAATATTTGTGGTATCAAAAAAAAACAAATTATGAGTGAACAAAGTTGTTTTCATTGCGGACTTACGATTCCTAAAAATGAAGTAATCAATTTTGATGAAAAGAAGTTTTGCTGCGCCGGTTGTAAAACGGTTTACGAAATTTTTAGTCTTCATGATTTAACCGGTTATTATGATTTTGAAAATGCACCCGGCGCTACTCCACAGGATATCACAGGTAAATATGACTTTTTAGACAATGAGGCTATTCTTTCGAAAGTATTAGAATTTCAGGAAGGAAATACCGCTATTGTTTCTTTAAACATTCCTTATATTCATTGCAGTTCCTGCATTTGGATTTTAGAGAATTTAAACAAAATTCAACCTGGCATAAGTCTTTCTCAGGTGAATTTCCCGGAGAAAAGGGTTCGGATTACTTTTAATTCAGATACCGTTTCTTTGAAAACTATCGTTTATATGCTTAGTTCTATAGGCTATGAACCTTATATTAGTCTGGAAAATTATGAAACGGGTAAAAATAATGTCGACAGAAGCTTAACGTATAAATTAGGTGTTGCCTTTTTTTGCTTCGGAAACATCATGTTACTATCATTTCCGGAATATTTTGAAATAAAAGAATTCTGGCTGGACAATTACAAACCTTTTTTTAGAATCCTGATTTTTATTTTGGCTTTGCCCAGCTTTTTGTACTCGGCAAGTGGTTACTATGTTTCTGCTTACAAGAGTATCAAATCGGGAATGCTGAATATCGATATTCCAATTGCATTGGGAATTATTGTAATGTTTGTTCGAAGTACTTTTGATATCGTCATGAATTATGGATCAGGTTTCTTTGATAGCTTGACAGGACTGGTTTTTTTCATGTTGTTAGGAAAGATGTTTCAGATTAAAACCTATAGTTTTTTAAGTTTCGAAAGAGACTTCAAATCCTATTTTCCAATTGCTGTGACCAGAATTAATTCAGATACTTCAGAAGAAAGTATTCCTGTTTACGATGTTTTAAAAGGAAACAGATTGCTCATTCGAAATCAGGAGCTTATTCCTGTTGATGGAATTCTGATTAGTGAAAAGGCAGAAATCGATTATAGTTTTGTGACAGGAGAAGCGGTTCCAATCACTAAGAAATCGGGAGATAAAGTTTTTGCCGGAGGGAAACATATTGGGAAAGTGATCGAAATGGAAGTGTTGCATTCGGTGTCACAAAGTTATCTGACACAATTATGGAGTAATGAAATCTTCCAGAAAAAAGTGCTTCAAAAGCACAAAACAATAACCGATGCGATTAGTAGGTATTTTACACCATTGTTATTATTAGTTGCTTTTGCAGGCTTTGGTTATTGGATTTTTATTGATGCCAATACCGCTTTTAATGTCTTTACTGCGGTTCTGATTGTTGCCTGTCCATGTGCATTGGCACTTACTGCACCTTTTACGTTTGGTAATATACTGCGAATCATGGGCAAGCAAAAAATGTATCTCAAAAATGCGTTAGTAATTGAGCAGCTGGCAAAAGTGGATACGATTGTTTTTGACAAAACCGGAACGATCACCACTAACAAGAAATCGAATATTGTGTATGAGGGAAACTCTCTCTCTGAAGAAAATTATATACTTATTAAAAATGTGCTTCGTGCTTCTAATCACCCTTTGAGCCGAATGTTGTATGATTTCCTGCCGGATTCAGATAGAATAAAAATTAATGATTTTCAGGAAATTACCGGAAAAGGAATTCAGGCTTCTACAGAGAATGCTACAATCAAAATTGGATCCGCAGCCTTTGTTGATAGCCCTGTAACGGAACTGTCTGAAATCGAAAAAACAGGTCTTCATATTAGAATCGATGGTACTTATTATGGAAAATTTACATTCCAGAATAAATATAGGGATGGTTTGGAAAAACTTTTTTCAACATTGAGTCATGAGTATCAAATAAAGGTGCTTTCAGGTGATAATGATGGAGAACGCGCTACTTTGGAAGCCATTTTGCCCAAAAACACAGAATTGATTTTTAATCAGAAGCCGGAGCAAAAGTTAGAATTTATCAAAAAATTGCAAGACGAAGGTTGTAATGTGATGATGGTTGGAGACGGTTTAAACGATGCAGGTGCTTTGGCACAAAGTAATGTTGGAATTTCGATCTCTGAAAATGTCAATGTTTTCTCTCCTGCCTGCGATGCTATACTGGATGCAAGTGAGTTTTCGAGACTAAATTATTTTTTAAAATTATCACACAAATCGATTACAATTATTAAAATGAGTTTTGTCTTGTCACTGCTGTATAATATTGTCGGACTCTCTTTCGCAATTACAGGAAATTTGTTGCCATTGGTTGCGGCTATTATTATGCCTTTAAGCACAATTACGATTGTAAGTTTTGTTACGATTATGTCTAACTACTTCAGTGGTAGTAGTTTAAAATCATTATAAATAATTCTAAAACTTTTTTTTATATTTTTAACATAAGAACATCACTTATGATAATTATCATATTTTGCCAGGCAATAAGCGAGTAATTTTGTTAGTATAAAACGTAAGGTATGAGTGTTATTTATCTATTAATTTCAGTAAGTATTTTCGTAGCAATTGGATTCTTTGTTGCTTTTATTGTAGCTGTTAAATCAGGACAATACGATGACGATTATACACCCTCAGTCAGAATGCTTTTTGATGATGAGACCAAAATTACCAGCCCAAAGAACAATTTACCAATAAAAGAAAAACAAGTATAATTATGGAAATGGAACAGTTTTATTACGACAACAAAATTGTTAAAAAATTCATTTACGCCACTATCCTGTTTGGAGTAGTGGGGATGTTAGTAGGGCTTACCCTTGCGGTGATGTACCTTTTTCCCAACATAACTGATGGGATCTCCTGGCTTAGTTATGGGCGACTACGGCCTTTGCACACCAATGCGGTAATTTTTGCCTTCGTTGGGAATGCCTTTTTTGCAGGGATGTATTATTCGCTGCAGCGTTTGCTAAAAGCCAGAATGTTCAGCGACTTTTTAAGTAATCTGCATTTTTGGGGCTGGCAGCTTATCATTGTCGCCGCAGCAATCACCTTGCCTTTAGGGTATACTTCTTCAAAAGAATATGCTGAATTAGAATGGCCAATAGATATTGCGATTGCCCTTATTTGGGTGGTAATGGGGATAAATATGATTGGTACCATGCTGCGTCGTAGAGAACGTCATTTATATGTAGCCATTTGGTTTTATCTGGCGACATTTGTTACAGTAGCAGTGTTGCATATTTTCAATAACATTGAGATTCCGGTTTCAGCTTTAAAAAGCTACTCTGTTTACGCAGGGGTTCAGGATGCTCTAGTTCAGTGGTGGTATGGCCACAATGCAGTTGCATTTTTCCTTACAACGCCGTTTTTAGGACTCATGTATTACTTTGTTCCAAAAGTAGCCAATCGTCCGGTATATTCTTATAGATTATCAATTATCCATTTCTGGTCGCTGATTTTTATTTATATCTGGGCAGGTCCGCACCACTTATTGTATTCAGCTTTGCCAAACTGGGCGCAAAATTTAGGAGTTGCTTTTTCAGTAATGCTTATTGCTCCATCTTGGGGAGGTATGATCAACGGACTTTTAACCTTGAGAGGAGCGTGGGACAAAGTGCGCGAAGAACCAGTTTTGAAATTCTTTGTAGTAGCCATTACCGGATACGGAATGGCCACTTTTGAAGGACCAATGCTTTCTTTAAAAAATGTAAATGCTATTGCGCACTATACAGACTGGATCGTTGCACACGTACACGTAGGAGCTTTAGCCTGGAACGGTTTCATGTCGTTTGGTATTATTTATTGGTTGATTCCGAGAATGACCAAATCGGATTTGTTTTCTAAAAAATTAGCCAATTTCCATTTCTGGATTGGAACTTTAGGAATCATTATTTACACAATTCCATTGTATGTAGCAGGTTTTCAACAAGCTTCGATGTGGAAACAATTTAACCCTGATGGAACTTTAGTTTATGGTAACTTCCTTGAAACCGTTACGGCTATTATGCCAATGTATTGGATGAGGGCCATTGGAGGTAGTTTGTATCTGATTGGAATGCTGACATTGGTTTACAATATTATTATGACCGTAAAAGCGGGTAATACAATCGAAGACGAATTAGCTCAGGCTCCGGCATTACAAAGAATCAGCAGTGGAAGACTTAATGGGGAGAAATTTCATACCTGGTTGGAGAGAAAACCAATTCAGTTAACCATTTTAGCTACGATTGCTATTTTAATTGGAGGTGTCATTCAGATTGTACCAACTATTATGGTGAAATCTAATATTCCGACGATCTCTAGCGTGAAACCTTACTCCCCTTTAGAACTTGAAGGACGTGACTTGTACATAAGAGAAGGTTGCGTGGGATGTCATTCACAATCTGTTCGTCCGTTCAGAAGCGAAGTAGAGCGTTACGGACCACAATCAAAAGCTGGAGAGTTTGTATACGATCATCCCTTTTTATGGGGTTCAAAACGTACAGGTCCCGATTTGTTGAGAGTAGGTGGAAAATATAATGACAACTGGCATTTTAACCATATGTGGAATCCACAAAGTACTTCAGCAGGATCAATCATGCCGGGTTACAAATGGTTGTTTGATAATGAAGCAATGGATGTTTCTCTGACTCAGAAGAAAATGAAGGCAATGGTGTCACTGGGGGTTCCTTATACCGAGGAAGAAATTAAAAATGCTCCTCAAACTTTAAGAACACAGGCGATGGCGATTGAGAAAAGTCTGGAAAACGATCCTGATTATGTAAAAAGTTACGAGGACAGTAAGAAAAAAGCAATTGCAAAAGGCGAAAAATTCGTTCCGATGAACGAGAGAGAAATTGTCGCTCTAATTGCTTACATACAAAGACTTGGAACGGACATCAAAGTAAAACAACCTTCTAAATAACAGCATCATGTTTGAACAAATAAAACACAATATGGAGAACATCGCGGGTATTGAAATTTACCCGATACTTTCTCTGTTGATTTTCTTTTTCTTCTTTGTAGGCCTGGGTTTTTGGGTGTTCTCCTATAAGAAAGAAAAAATAGAGGAGATGAGTGCGATACCTTTGGATGAAGGGCTTATTATAATTTCAAAAGATAAATAAAAATGAAAAGATTTTTCCCAGTATATGTAAGAGTGCCATTGATTTTTTTCATTGTCTTTGCGCTCATGGAATATTTTATAGATTCAGGTGACAGGCCGGCTTTTATTAAGTATCCAATGGTTTCCATTTTTCTCTTTGTTTTTCTGTTTATTCTGATTGCAATCGAAATAACGTTGAGTGCTGTTAATAGGGTAATGTACCAATTAATGTCGCCGGAAGAAAAAGCAAAAGCTGATCATGAAAAGAGTTTAAGTCTGACCGAAAGTACCTGGTACAAAGAGTTGATGCATAAACTAACTCAAACAGAACCCATTGAAAAAGAAGGCGATTTGTTGATGGATCATGATTATGACGGTATCAAAGAGTTAGATAATAATTTACCGCCTTGGTGGGTATACCTATTCTACATCTGTATCATATTTGGTGTAATCTATGTAGCTCGTTACGATGTTTTTGGAGGAGACGATCAGGAAACTGAGCTGAGAAAAGAAATGGCTCAGGCCAAAATAGATGTCGAGGAATATCTTAAAACGGCTCCTGATTTGATGGATGAAAAAACGGTTGTCTTACTAACAGATGATGCAAGTTTAGCAGCCGGTAAGGAGATCTTCATGACCAATTGTGCAGCCTGTCACAGAGCAGACGGTGGTGGTCAAATTGGACCAAATCTAACGGATGATCACTGGATTCTAGGAGGCGGGATTAAAGAAATTTTCCATACGATTACCAATGGAGGACGTGACGGAAAAGGAATGGTTTCCTGGAAAACCAATGGGATGAAGCCAAAGGAAATTCAAAAAGTAGCAAGTTACATTTTGTCTTTACAAGGCAGTAATCCAAAAGATCCAAAAGAACCGGAAGGAGAAGTTTGGGTAGACCAAAGCGCCCCTAAAAAAGGCGACACAGCAGATAAAACAAAAGATAGTACAGAAGTTAAAAAATAATACCATGTCAAATTTACCAGACGAAGCTTTTAGAGATACCATTGGAACCATTGATGAAGGCGGTAAGAGAAAGTTTATTTTTCCTAAAAAACCGTCTGGTAAATTCTACGAATACCGAAAGATTGTCAGTTATGTTTTGTTGGCCATTTTAATCGCGAATCCGTTTATAAAAGTAAATGGAAACCAGTTTATGATGTTCAACATTATCGAACGACGTTTCAATATATTCGGATTTCCATTCTGGCCACAGGATTTTTATCTCTTCGTGATCTCAATGTTGGTGGGTGTTGTATTCATCATCTTGTTTACGGTCGTTTTTGGAAGGATTTTTTGCGGATGGATTTGTCCACAGACTATTTTTCTTGAGATGGTCTTCAGGCGAATCGAATATTGGATCGACGGAGACCGCGGTGCACAAATGCGACTCGCAAAACAGGAATGGAATGCGGAGAAAATCCGAAAAAGAACCACTAAATGGACTCTCTTTTTCCTGATTTCTTTCGGAATTGCCAATGTGTTTTTAGCCTATCTGGTGGGAAGTGACGAACTTTTCCTGATGGTAGAGCAAGGACCAATTCAGCAAGCCAGTAATTTTATCGCATTGCTTATCTTTACAGGAGTCTTCTATTTTGTATTTGTCTGGTTCCGCGAGCAGGTCTGTATCATTGCCTGTCCTTATGGGCGTTTGCAGGGAGTACTGCTGGACAATAAGTCAATCAATGTGGCGTATGATTTTGTACGTGGAGAGAAGGAGGAAGGCCGAGCTAAATTCAGTAAAAAAGAAGACAGAGCCTTAACCGGAAAAGGAGATTGTATCGATTGTCATCAATGCGTACACGTTTGCCCGATGGGTATCGACATTAGAAACGGAACACAGCTGGAATGTACCAACTGTACAGCCTGTATTGATGAATGTGACTCCATCATGGAAAATGTTGGTTTACCTAAAGGACTTATTCGTTACGCGTCTGAAGACGAGATCGAGAAAAAAGCGCCTTTTAAGTTCACCACAAGAATGAAAGGATATACAGCCGTTTTGTTTATTCTGTTAAGTGTGTTTGTTGGAATGTTGTTTTTAAGAACCGATGTTCAGGCTATTATTCTACGTTTACCAGGACAGCTTTTTCAGCACAAAGGAGATAAAATTAGTAATGTGTATACCTATAAAATTGTCAATAAGACGATGAAAGATTATAAGGATATCCATTTTGAGCTAATTGATCAAAAAGGTGAAATTAAAAATGTGGGAAAAACGCATTTTAAAGTAGGTAAAGAAGGCATTTCGCAAGGAACATTGTTCATAGAAATAGACGAAGTACTTCTGGAGAGCGATAAAACGAAAGTTAAAATAGGGGTTTATAATGGCAAAGAGCTGCTGGAAACCACTACGACTAACTTTTTAGGTCCGCGAAGTTTTAATTAAAAAATACAATTATGAAAATAAATTGGGGTACCGGAATTGTCATTGCATTTGCATTGTTTATGAGTTTTATTTTATATTTTGTTTTTGAAGTACAATCGAATAGTAAATACGACAATGATTTGGTTGTCGAAGAATACTATAAGCATGATTCGCATTTTCAGGAAGAAATGGCACGTATTCAAAACGCTCAGGATTTACAGCAAAAACCTTCAATTGCCTATCACAAAGATGGAGTTGAAATTGTTTTTCCTGCCGTTTTTGAAAACGATAAAGTAAAAGGTAACATATTGTTATACCGTCCGTCAAATAAGAAATTTGATTTTAATACCCAAATTGCTTTAACAAACTCAGCATTGTTAATTCCGAAAAACAAACTCGTGAAAGGACGTTGGGACGTCAATATGGAATGGCAGTACGGAGGAAAAAAATACCTGTCTAAAGAGGTAATCTATGTAAATTAATATTTTAAGACCGATCAACTGAAAAGATTGCTTTTCAGTTGATTTTGTCTTTATTCGCACAGCATTTTTGCTTAGCAATAGTAAAGCAAGCTGTATCAAAAAACTAAAAAGATGTTGTATTCCGCTTTTATATTTGGATTAATCAGCAGTTTACACTGTATCGGAATGTGCGGTCCAATTGCTATGATGTTGCCTGTCGATCGACAAAATGAAGCTAAAAAGGTGACTCAGATTATTACCTATCATTTAGGTCGATTGACAGCATACGCAACCATTGGACTTATTTTTGGTTTATTAGGAAGAGGGTTCTTTTTGGCCGGGCTTCAGCAAAATATGTCCATTTTTATTGGCTTGGCGATGATAGCCATTGTTCTAATTCCTGAAAAGGTCTTTTCTAAATACAACTTTTCCAAACCGGTCTATAAAATTATCTCCCGGGTAAAATCAAGCTTAGGGAATCAATTTAAAGACAGAAGCTACAAATCTCTCTTTACAATCGGACTGTTGAATGGCTTTTTGCCTTGCGGAATGGTTTATGTAGCCTTATTTGGAGCTATAGCCATGCAAAGCGCCGGTTTAGGAGTGCTGTACATGCTTTTGTTTGGTGTGGGAACAATACCGTTAATGACAGTTGTGGTGTATGTTAATTCATTAATTAAACTTCCATTCCGAAATAAGATTCAGAAAGCAATTCCCTATGTTGCTGTTATTATCGGAGTATTATTTATCCTGAGGGGATTAGGTCTCGGAATTCCTTACATTTCTCCATCCAATATGAGTTTGTTTGTTCAGTCAACTCCTAATTGTCATTAAAAGGGGATCGAGATCATGCGAAAAATGGTGTAGCATTGAAGTAAATCAGGGATCAGTTGCAAAAGTTAAGAATTAAGCAAAAAGATTACATAATCTGAATAGAAGAGATCTGGTTGGATTTGCGATGAAAGAGCTCTGGTAATAGTCTTGTTTGTAGCGTTATCAATGATGATGGTAATTATAGGTTATGCTCTGAAAGGACAAAGGCTTGATCGCTAAGAAAAGCATCCGGTATATTTTGTGTGAGATTCTTCAAGAATATAAACTTTTTTTATTGGGATCTGTAAGGGACGAAAATTGCTTTCGCCCTTTCAGGGCAATACTCATGCTTAATTTAGTTCATAGTGCTTTGCACTATGGTTGTACTTTTTGGGCTTTCAGCCCTTTGTCAGCGTTTCGAACATTTATGTAAGGAAAAGAAGGCTCTGAATAAGATATGATCTTCTAAAATGATATTTCATTTGAAATTAATGACCAAACCTTTATAATCACAATAAATTTTATCCGTTCGCAGATTTTCAGCTGATCCGAAAAGTTAGGAAGAAAAGGGCTGAAAGCCCAAAAAAAGCAACAGCATAGTGCGAAGTACTATGAGTTAGATTATAGAGGTAGAATTGCCCTGAAAGGGCAAGAGCCTCCAGGGATCATGTTGATTCGGATAAAAGCAATACAATTTCTTAGAGGATTTCATGAAAACGGTATAAAAGTTTTTTGTTACGCTTTAATTTTTATCCTTTCGATGACATAAACAATTATCCGGAGCATTACGAATGATCTGCTTGTTGCTTTTGTTAATGCTCTTCCAGAGCAATTTAAACCGTCATAGAAAACAGGTTTGTTTCCGGAGATTTTCTTTTTAAATGCAGATCGAAGGCCATACAAATGTTACGTACAAAAGGTTTTCCTGCTTCGGTAATCTTAATTTTATTTTCTTCAATTACAACTAACTGATCGTTTTCCATTTCTTTTAAATCGGATAAAACCGCTGGAATTTCTTTGAAATATAAAGATTCATCACTCCAGGAAGTTTCAAATTCACAGGTTAAGTTTAAAATATGTTTTCGGATGATTAGATCTTCATCATCAAGAATGTGGCCTTTCACCACTGGTAGTTGGTCTGATTCCAACAATTGGTAGTATTCTTCCAGAGTTTTGGTATTTTGAGCAAAACTATACCAGCTATCGCTAATAGAGGAAACCCCTAAGCCTATCATAAGCTGTGTTTTTGAGGCGCTGTAACCCATAAAATTTCGGTGTAGTTTTTTATTTTGCGCCGCTTTGTATAGACTGTCGGAGGCGAAGGCAAAATGATCCATTCCAATTTCATGATAACCGTTTTGTGTCAGTAATTGTTTACCAACTTCATATAGTTTTCTTTTCTCGGCATCTTTCGGAATGTTTTCGTCATTAAATCCACGTTGGCCATTGCCTTTGATCCAGGGCACATGGGCATAACTGTAAAATGCCAGACGATCCGGTTTTAAGGAGTTCGTTTTTTCAACAGTATCAATAACATTTTCTACCGTTTGAAAAGGCAGGCCAAATATAATATCATGACCGATTGAAGTATATCCTATTTCTTTGGCCCAAAAGGTAACTTTTGCCACATTATGAAAAGGCTGAATCCTATGAATTGCTTTTTGAACCTTTTCCGCATAATCCTGAACACCAAAACTTACTCTTCGAAAACCTAAATGATACAACTTTTTAAGCTGTTCGTAAGTGGTATTGTTCGGATGGCCTTCAAAACTAAACTCGTAGTTTTCAGCTTTCCGGGCATTTTTAAAAATACCATTGATAAGCTGTTCCAGATTGTTTACAGAGAAGAAAGTTGGAGTTCCGCCACCTAAATGGATCTCTTTTATAATTGGCTTTTCCGGAAGTAAATTACAATATAAACTCCATTCTTTCAAAAGAGCTTTTATATAAGTTTCTTCAACATTATGATTTTTAGTAATTCGTTTGTTACATCCACAAAAGGTACATAAACTTTCACAGAAAGGCAGGTGAATGTACAAACTGATTCCGTTTTGAGAATTGCTCTCTGCAAAAGCCCTCTGGAATGATGCAATCCAATTTTGCTCGTTAAAATTATTTTCATTCCAATAAGGAACCGTAGGATAACTGGTATATCTTGGGCCGGGAACGTTGTATTTTTGTGTTAATGAAATTTTCATAAAAGAGGATTTTGGATCCTCAAAATTAGAGCACTGCTGCCGAAAATAAAATGACAAATATCATATAAAAAAAAGAGACTCATTTTGAGCTACGATGTGGACATAAGTATAGAAAGTAACAGGAATTGCACGAATTGTCTCCAATTTGTTTGTGAAATTAATTTCACAAAAAAGGTTAACCTATTCAAATTTGTGCAAATTAGTGGAATTTGTGTTCACACGGTAGCCCATTTTGAGCCTCTTTTACTGAATTAAATAACTAACATTTAAATAGAATCCTGAATGATTTTAAGCCATTTTTTTGCAAATACATGATCCTGATAAGCGCTTATTTGTTTAATACGGTCATCGTTGAAATCATAGAAAGCAATTATATTTTTTTTAGAAGTTTCTTTGTCCAGAAATTCAAAATCGATTTTTAGTATGATATCCGAGTTCCCGTCAGTCGTTAGTGCCAATTTGCAGGAAGAGACATTTTTCAAATCAACATAAGTAGATTCTTCCTGATTGGGATTGAAATTCATCAGAATGAATTTTTTATTCTTTTGATCAATTGTCAGTGTTTTATTGCTTTGAGATTCGGTCAGATCAAAGTCTTCCGGATGTGTTGGATTGAATCTCTTTTTTATGTTTAGGATTTTAGATTTGTTGGCAGCGTTTGAACGTGCTGAAAAATAAATAGGAATGGCTACTATGATGGCGATCACAATACCAATTATGGTTACACTTGTTTCCATTTGTTTTAAAATTTGATAAATTGATATGAAATAGTAAACAGTTTTCAGATTGAAAACGGCTTAATAATGGGGAAAAGAAAGATCTTTTCGACTAAAAATTCATAAAGTAATCTACCAGAAAAAATGGAAGGGGTAGAGCATTAAAAGAACCTTTTTGCTCTGAGTGTTAAACTGATTGGCAAAGTTTGAGGCAGTATTTACGGTCTGATGCTGAGGAACAGCGACCAATAAAGAGTCAAACCATTTGATTAAACCGGAAGGATTGGTTTTGATATTCCCTATCAAATGATAACCTGTTTGTGGCTGAATAAAAGCCAAAGAGTCGGTATAGTCGATTGAAAAAGTAGTGTCTGTTTTTTTACTTTCACTTTTGTCAACAACAGACTCGTTTGCCTGAGTGGCAAAAAAAGTGATGATCAAAAGTGATATAAAAGCAACAGTCTTACGAATCCAATTCATGGTCGCGAATTTAACGCTTAAAAGACAATTAAGGAAATTTTACAGCATTAATTAACGTTTGAAAAGGGGCTAATTATTTTATCCTCAACTTTTAATTGGTACAGTTGAGGATAAAACAAAGTTATTGTTGCATTTTGAAATAATAGTCAGCTGAGTGTTTTCCGCTTCCATAGAATAAAAAGAACACACAAACCAATAAAACCACAATGGCAAGAATCAAGCTTTCAGAATGCATGTGTCCCATAAAATTAATCAGCACGGCCCCAAAAAGGATGGGTAATTGAGCAGCTATTGCCCAACGGGTAAGGAGCCCAAAAACAATCATGATACCTCCAATCATGTGGGCTGGTGCGATGTAATGTAACAGAAACATTCCGCCACCAAATTTATCAATAGGAGAAATTAAATCATGCAGATACTGAACATTCGTTACAAATGAAACTCCTTTCATAAATAAAAAAACACCCAATACAATACGTACTAAATCTACAGGTAAATAAGTGTGCGAATTGGCCCATTTATTTAAGCTTTTTACATTTTCCATGATATTACGTGATTAAAAATTACTTACTAAAGTTACTGATTTTTAATGATATATTTATTTTTAAGTAACTGAAAATAAGTTTTTTACTTTTTATTTAACGCATTTACGGGAATGTCTTTAAACTTAAACCTGAATCACTCCCAAATTAAAAGGTTTTTGAATAGGAGCATGGTTGGCAGCTTCAATTCCCATAGAAATCCAGGTACGGGTGTCAAGAGGATCAATAATAGCATCTGTCCACAATCTTGAAGCAGCGTAGTAGGGAGAGGTTTGTGCATCATAACGCGCTTTTATTTTGTTAAACAGTTCCGTTTCTTTTTCTTCGTCTACGATTTCTCCTTTTGCTTTTAGAGAAGAAGCTTCGATTTGAGCAAGTACTTTCGCAGCCTGAGTTCCACCCATAACAGCAAGTTCAGCACTTGGCCAGGCAAAAATTAATCTTGGATCATAAGCTTTTCCACACATTGCGTAGTTTCCGGCACCGTAAGAGTTTCCAACGATAACCGTAAATTTTGGCACAACCGAGTTGCTTACCGCATTTACCATTTTAGCACCGTCTTTTATAATTCCGCCATGTTCTGACTTTGATCCGACCATAAAACCGGTAACGTCCTGTAAAAAGACTAAAGGTATTTTCTTCTGATTGCAATTGGCAATAAAACGGGTCGCTTTATCAGCACTATCGGAGTAAATAACTCCTCCAAATTGCATTTCTCCTTTTTTAGTTTTCACCACTTTTCTTTGATTGGCTACAATTCCAACTGCCCAGCCGTCAATTCTGGCATATCCTGTGATTAGAGATTGACCGTAACCTTCTTTGTAAGCTTCAAATTCTGAATTATCAACCAGTCGATTGATGATTTCCATCATATCATATTGCTCATTTCTCGCCTTTGGCAGGATTCCATAAATATCTTTTGGCTCCAGAGCTGGTTTTTCAGCTTTGATACGGCTATAGCCAGCCTTATCAAAATCACCGATTTTGTCTACGATGTTTTTTATTTTTTCTAAAGCATCTTTGTCATCTTTGGCTTTGTAATCGGTAACACCTGAGATTTCACAATGTGTTGTAGCTCCTCCTAAAGTTTCATTGTCGATGGTTTCTCCAATGGCTGCTTTAACCAAATAGCTTCCTGCAAGGAAAATACTTCCGGTTTTGTCTACGATTAAAGCCTCGTCGCTCATAATAGGTAGGTAAGCACCTCCGGCAACGCAGCTGCCCATTACGGCGGCAATTTGGGTGATTCCCATACTGCTCATTTGTGCATTGTTTCTAAAGATTCTTCCGAAGTGTTCTTTATCAGGGAAAATTTCATCTTGTAAGGGAAGATAAACACCAGCACTGTCTACTAAATAGATGATGGGTAATCGATTTTCCATGGCAATTTCTTGTGCACGCAGGTTTTTCTTTCCGGTAATCGGAAACCAGGCACCGGCTTTTACGGTAGCATCATTGGCTACCACTATGCATTGTTTTCCTCTGATGTATCCTACTTTAATGACAACACCTCCAGACGGACAGCCGCCGTGTTCGGCATACATTCCTTCGCCAACAAAAGCTCCGATTTCAATACTTTTAGAATTTTCGTCTAACAAGTAGTCAATACGTTCGCGTGCGGTCATTTTGCCTTCAGCATGTAGTTTTTCAATACGTTTTTCGCCTCCTCCTAATTTTACTTTAGTAAATTTTTGTTTTAGTTCAGAAATTAGTAATTTATTGTGATCTTCGTTTTTATTGAAGTTTAAATCCATAATATTTTAATGTTTTAACAAAATAGTGTTGGCTAATTTACAAAATCAATTGAAACCCACATAATAAATATTGTGCTGTTATGAAATTAAATGAAGGTTCTGCTAGTTAAATTTTCAGTATCTTTTAGAAGAAGTAAGGTGCCTGTTTCGGACATAAAAAAACCGGAAGCGAACTTCCGGTCTTTTTGATATTGATTTTAACTCGTTGGTTGTAATTGTGAAAAATGATTTTAAACACATAGAAACATAGTTTTTTGGGTATAAAGAAAGAGTACAAAAAAGAAATATATTTCTTTCACATAGAAAAACTTTTTGCTTTTTAACTAAGTGAAACATCTTTTTTGGACTACTAAAAAGATGTTTCTATGTGTTAAATTTAATTATTCCAAAGGTTATAATTACCAGATTATTTTTTAGTATCGCAAACCATTCGTTTCAGAAGAGCCCATTGTTTTAAGGCATCTCTGGCTTCTACAGCAGGATAACCTAACATGGTTTTTCCAGCAGCAACATCACAGATCACTCCTGAGCCTGCTCCAACTACAGCACCATCACCAATTGTTGTATGGTCTTTGATGGAAGCGCTTCCGCCAATGATAACACCATTTCCTAAAGTTACAGAACCGGCTAAGCCGCTGTTTCCTGCCATGATGCAAAACTTACCTAGTTTACTGTTGTGTCCTATTTGTACTAAATTGTCAATTTTGCAGCCATCACCAAGAATAGTAGAGCTGAATTTTCCGCGGTCTACACAAGTATTCGCACCAATCTCAACGCCGTTTCCAATAATTACGTTTCCAATTTGCGGAATTTTCACTAATCCTTTCTCGCTGCATGGACGAAATCCAAAACCATCAGCGCCAATTGTTGCATTAGGATGAATGATACAATCGTTTCCAATATGACAACGTTCCCTTACAACTGTTCCGGACCAAATAACAGTATTATTACCAACGGTTGATTCGTCAAGAATAGTTACGTTTGGATAAATAGTGCTGTTGGAGCCAATCTCTACTTTTGGTCCAATGTAGCAACCGGCACCAATTTTGGCACCTTCTCCAATAATGGCGGTTTCATCTACAGTAGCAGTTTTGTGAATATTAGTATGGAATATTGGGGCAGGAGGGGCAAAAAGGGCTAGAATTTGTGACATGGCCAGATCGGCATTTTTTACTTTGATAAAGGCACGATTTTCCCCTGGCTCTATTGAAATATCTTCGTTAACTACTGCAATAGATGCATTTGAAGTTGACCAGTATTTTTCATATTTTTTGTTTCCTATAAATGAAATTTCTGAAGTTGTCGCTTTTTCTAGTTGCTCTGTGGCTGTAATGCTTTGTGAAGTAGTGCCGTAAATTACGCCATTGATTACTGCGTTAATTTCTTGAATGGAATAGGATTTCATTTAATGAATGTAATAGATTATAGGGTTAATTTTTCCCAAATAAAATCAATTAGATTTTAATTACCTAATATTATAT
>NZ_CAGKLC010000009.1 GCF_903469665.1 Flavobacterium sp. UGB4466
CCCTCTAGATTTGAATACAATACGTATAGAATAGACAACATCTTTAGATGTTGGAACATATATTAACAATCAAAATGGCTTTAGCCGAATAACCCAATGAATCCTATTTTAAATTTAAAATGATAAAATTGCCTCCAAATTTATCTGGCGGACACATAAGATTACATCATAAAAGGCTTTAGCCAAATAAACAATCCTCTTAAGAAATGAAAAAAGAACTGCATATTTTCTTTACCTGTTTAATGTTTTACACCAGAATCCCGTGTCCTAAAAACATCAATCATGATCCTGACTATTTAAATAAGGCAACACGCTACTTCCCTTTCATTGGCTGGATTGTTGGGAGTATTTCCTTTCTGGCTTTTTATCTTTTCTCGCTTTTTCTATCTATTGAAACCGCAGTACTTTTGGCTATTATCGCCTCAATTTTAACCACGGGAGCTTTTCATGAAGACGGTTTTGCCGATGTCTGTGATGGTTTTGGAGGTGGCTGGACCAAAGAAAAAATTCTGCTTATCATGAAAGACAGTGCGATTGGAGCCTACGGAGCGATCGGTTTGGTTTTACTATTTCTATTAAAATTCAAACTGCTTTCAGAATCCATTTCACTTTTTACCACTAACATTTTTCTAATTTTCCTTTTGTTTATTTCGGCCCATTCCTTAAGTCGTCTCGCAGCAATATCTATTATTTTTACTCACGAATACTCCCGCGATGATGCGACGAGTAAAAGCAAACCTATCGCTAAGAAACACAGTTGGAAAGAAATTACAGGTTCGTTCTTCTTCGGACTAATTCCATTATTGGCATTTTCATTTTTTCAATCTGAATTTCTTTTGGCAATTATTCCGGTATTCATCATGCGTTATTTTTTAGCCCGCTATTTCCAAAAATGGATTGATGGTTATACGGGCGACTGTCTGGGAGCAACGCAACAGGTTTGTGAAGTTATTTACTATTTGAGCATTCTTTTGATATGGAAATTTATCTAGTTCGTCATACCGAAACAACCTGCGCAAAAGGAATCTGCTACGGTCAGACTGATGTAGATTTGGCTATTCCATTCGAGGAAACCTTTAAGGATATTGTCTCGCAATTACCTTCTGAGGCCCTACTCTTTTCAAGCCCATTGAAGCGTTGTACCCTACTGGCCCAATACATCCAAAATACTGTAAAACCCGTTTCCTTTGTTATGGATGATCGTCTGATGGAAATGAATTTTGGCGATTGGGAATTGAAAAACTGGGATGCAATTCCTGCGGAAGAACTTAATCCCTGGATGGAAGATTTTGTCACCACGCAAGTCCCAAACGGCGAATCTTTTACAACACTTCACGAAAGAGTGGGTGCGTTTTTACAGGATTACGTTTTCAATCAAACTGCTCCTGTAGTCATTGTCTCACATGCAGGTGTGATCAGAAGTATTTTATGTCATCAGTCCGGATTGCCTTTAAAAGACGCTTTTACCAATAAAGTCGCATTCGGACAGGTTATTAAAATAGTGAATTAAATGATCATTTGTTCAGAATCCCTCTCTAAAACGAAAACAAATTTGAAAATTCAATAATTTTAACTTTATCTTTGCAGAAAATTAAGGTTGTGTTCATTCATACACATTAAAAGGGAATCAAGTAATAAATCTTGAGCTGTACCCGCAACTGTAAGCTTTGTTCTGAAAAGAATGCTTGTTGTTAACTACAAAACCACTGTTCGCTCTGACGAATGGGAAGGTAAACAACAAGACGCAAGCCAGGAGACCTGCCTTTGTAATCAATATCGAGCTCTCGGGAAAAAGAGTGTAGAAATTATGACTTTAAAAAAACTTTTTGCTCTTTGTTTCTTATTGTTGTGCCAGATTACCGTGGCGCAGAGCGATTCTATTACGAAACTTAAAACAGTAGTCGTTTCTGACGCTAATCTTAAAAAATACTCCAATTCACAATCGGTTTTAAAACTAAATGACTCTGTTATTGGCAAAAATGAAGCCTTATTAACGGATTTGTTAAACTTTAATTCGACCATTTATTTTAAAGAGTACGGCCGCGGAATGCTTTCTACAGTTGCTTTTAGAGGTACAACATCATCGCAAACGGCTGTAATCTGGAACGGAATCAACATTAATTCCCAAATGAACGGAAGTACTGATTTTAATACCATTTCCGGATCCGATTATAATTCTATTAGTGTAAAAGCAGGAGGAGGAAGTGTTATTTACGGCAGCGGAGCCGTTGGAGGAACCGTGCACTTGAATACGGATCTCGCTTTTTACAATAAATTTGAAAACAGTTTAAGATTGGATTACGGAAGTTTCAATACTATCGGGATTAATTATAAAACAAGTATCTCCAATAAAAAATGGAGTACTCAAATTGGTTTTTCCAAAAACAGTTCTACAAACGATTATAAATATCTGAACCAATACAACTGGAAAGGCGAACAGCGTTGGAATCAAAACGGTCAGTATGATGTTATTACCCTAAGTGCTAATGCAGGATATAAAATCGATGCCAAAAACAGTTTAAAGCTATATACCCAAACTTCAAACACCGACAGAAATACTTCATTGGTTTCGGAATCTGAAACTAAAAGCAAATATGTTAATGGCTTTAATCGGAACTTATTAGAGTATGATGGTGATTTTGGCAGATTCAAAACCAATTTCAAAACAGCCTATATTTTTGAGAATTATAAATATTATGCCGACAATTCCAGCAATATTTATACCTACGGAAAAACAGAAAGCCTGACTACAAAAGCCGATTTAGGATATCAGTTATTAGAATCGCTGCAAGTAAATGGTATTCTGGACTACAACCGAACTAAAGGATACGGAAGTGGTTTTGGTGATAATGTTAGAGAAATAAGTTCTGCGGCTTTACTTATAAAACAAGAGGTTTCTCCAAACTGGAAAAACGAATTTGGGGTTCGTAAAGAATTTACAGACAATTATAAATCTCCGGTACTATTCTCGGCAGGCTCTTCTTATCAGTTTGGAAAACTGTACAATTTAAAATTGAATGTATCCCGTAATTTCCGAATTCCAACTTTCAATGATTTGTACTGGGAACAAGGCGGAAATCCTAATTTAAAACCGGAGAGTTCTTATCAGGCCGAAATTGGAAACGTTTTCACCATTCAGAACTTCTCTTTGACTCAGACTTTTTATTATATCAAAATAAAAGATTTATTGCAGTGGGTCCCGGGAGCTAATGGTATCTGGTCACCGCAAAACACAGACAAAGTTAATAGTTACGGCGCCGAAACACTATTGAGTTGGAAAAAGAGTTTTGGCAAAAACAACCTGACTGCAAATGCGACGTATGCCTATTCAATTTCAGAAAATGTAGAAACCAAAAAGCAATTGTTTTTTGTTCCTTTTCATAAAGTAACCGCTGCCATCGCTTACTCAAGAAATAACCTATCAGCCCATTATCAATTTCTTTATAATGGCTTTGTGTACACACAAGCTGACAATGACCCCGAAAAAATCGTATCGGCTTACACCGTTTCTAATATTGGTGTAGACTACGATTTTAAATTTTTATCTTCTTTCAAAGTAGGTTTTCAGGTTTTGAATGTTTGGAATACCTTCTATCAAAGTCTGGAATACCGACCAATGCCCGGAAGAAATTATAACCTGTACTTAAACTTTAAATTTTAAAATAATGAAACTAACTAGATTATTCTTACTAGCATTAAGCGCATCGCTTTTTGTTTCTTGCTCTAATGACGACTCTGATGGACCTAAAGGAGTTTATGATAATGGCGTTTTCATCTTAAATGAAGGAAACTTTACTGACGGTGGTTCCGTTTCTTTCACATCTGACGATTTAAATACTTTCACGAAAGATGTTTACAAAACTGTAAATACGAGCGATTTCGTTGGAAAATATCTTCAAAACATCTTTTTTGACGGAGACAAGGCTTATATTATTGCCGGTGGTTCAAATGTTATTAATGTAGTAGACCGCTATAGCTTTAAGCTGATTGCAAAAATTGACACCGGACTTGCTAATCCTCGCTATGGTGTTGTTAAGGATGGTAAAGCTTATGTAACTAATGCTAATACCTATCCTAGCTACACTGACCCGGAAAAAAACCCTAACGCCAATATTGACGATTATGTTGCCGTAATTAATCTGAGTACAAATACTGTTGAATCTAAAATCGAATTGAAAGGTACAGGAAACAGAATTGTGTTAGATAATGGAAAACTATACATCACTGAGCCAAATAACAGCGACAAGTTGTTGGTGGTAAACATTACAACCAAAACAGTAGAAACTGTTACTATTGGTTCAGATGCAGATTCTATTGAAGAAGAAAACGGAGTTCTTTTTATCCTTAGAAAACCTTACGGTGCTGCCGGAGAAATTGTAAAAGTAAAAATTTCAGACAAATCTGTTTCCAAAATTGCTTTGCCTGCTAATTTAGGAAATGCTGGTCAATTAGATATTGAAGGTGGTAAGATTTATTATACTGCTTCAAGTTCTGTTTATGTTATGAATACTACTGCTACAACAGCTTCTACTACACCAATCTTAACTTCTCCTGTAGGTTATTTATACGGATTTGCAGTAAACGATAATCGTATATATCTTGCTGACGGAGGTGATTTTAAATCAAACAGCAAAGCTTACATCTACAATTTAAGCGGAACATTACAAAAAGAATTAACAGTTGGTGTAGGACCAAACGGTTTTTATTTCAATGATTAATTCCAGTAATTCGTTTGGATTATGACATAAAAAAGGCTTTCATTTCTGAAAGCCTTTTTTATTATTTCAATGCTCGTAAAAGTCCTTCCGGAGCTTTATCAATATACATTTGATTTTTAATTCCGTCCATTGCTTTAGCATCTGTAAACGCTTTCAATACTACCCCACTGTCGTCTCCTGCTTTTTTCGCACTGATTCCTGTTATTTGAGATATTGCTACACTCAGTAACGGTTCATTTGGATCTCCCAGAACTCCTAAGTTTGTAATGCGCTCTAATTTTTCATACGTTGGTTTCAAACCGTCTGTGTATTCTCCAAAATCAGATGCATTTACAATTTTTAAAACCAAAGGCTGCATCGCATACTTATGATTTGGATTACGGTTCGTTTTTCCAAAAGTTGGAGAATCGTATAAGGTTACTGATCCTACATTTTTACCAACAGTAGTCTCTCCTACCTGAACTACAGAAATATAAGGCACCAAACCGTTTATAACCAATTCACTTGCTGATGCTGTACCACTTGTGGTTAAAATATAAACTTTAGTCAGGTTCAGGCTGTTAATCGCAACACCGTCCATTTTATCTACAAATTTATTCAGCACCGACTCAGGATCTTCACTTTGATAATATTCGTTGATTTTGGCATTCCATTTCTCTTTCGAAAAAACTTTCCCGGTAAACTGTCCGGTAATCATACTGGCCAAACGTGTTGAAGTTTGTATCGAGCCTCCTCCGTTATATCTCAAATCTAAAACCAAATCCGTAACCCCCTGCGCTTTTAATTCTCCAAAAGCCGCATTAAGCTGCGCATCATAATTGGCATAAAAACCATTGTACATCAAATAACCGATTTTGCGACCTCCGGATGTAATCACTTTATTGATAAAAACAGGATTTTCATCTAAAGTTGTTTTTACTAATACAACTGTTTTTCCATTACCATCAAAACCGGTACCGTTAAAAGTAGCCATATTCAGGGTATAACTATCCGCTGCCAATAGCGACTGATAATTTGAAACCGTCAAAGAAGTTCCGTTAATCCCTGTAAAAAGATCCCCTCTCTTGATCTCTTTTTTAGAAGCATCAGAATTAGGTATAATATAACGTACGTAACCCACTAAATCAGTAGTACTTCCCGGTTTGTAACTAAGCCTGAAATCCATACCGTTATTTTTTGAAGTCCCCTGAAGTTCCTGTTCCAAAACCGTATAATCGTCAACAATCCAGCTAAAACGATCAATTGCCTGACCTTTTGGAAATTTACTTATGGGTTTATTCAATAAATCCTGAAATAAATCCTGCGGTTTAGAATATCCTCTCAAAAATGCATTTAATGCTTCCTGATTGCTAAAACGGTCATCCGCCAAAGTAGGAACATCAGCTTGCCATAAATAAAACTGATTCAGTCCTTTCCATACAAAATCATTAACCTGCAATGAGGCCGGAGCCGCAACATCATCCTGATCTTCACAAGATTGCAAAGAAAAAGCAAGTAAAAATAATAACAGTACACTTCTTAATATTGTCTTCATATAGTAAATATCTATCTAGTAGTAACGTAAAAATACTATCTTTAGTTTTAACTCTAAGAGTTTTATTGCTTTTTTTATTGCAAAAAAAATTAATCCCCCGTGTAACAAAAATAATAGTGTCTCGTCTTCACTATATAAGCTAACGAATAACCAACCAATTTTATGAATCAGAATGTGTTTATAGAATTAATAAATCCTTTTAAAGACAAAGTTTTTCGTCTGGCAAAAAGATTGTTAACCAGCACCGAAGAGGCTGAAGATGCCACTCAGGAAGTTATGGTAAAGTTATGGAACAAAAAAGACACTCTGGATTCTTACAATAGTGTTGAAGCTGTTGCAATGACAATGACCAAGAATTATTGTCTGGATCAGTTGAAATCGAAAAGGGCCGGGAATCTCAAAATCGTTCACAACAATTATACGGACCGGGAACCTCAACTGGACAAGAAACTGGAGGATTCGAATAGTTTAGAATGGGTTGAAAAAATTATAAGCCAATTACCCGAACAATTACAAATATTAATTCAATTGCGGGATGTAGAACAATATGAATTTGACGAGATTGCAAAAATTGTCAATATGAATGAAACGGCTATACGCGTAGCCCTTTCAAGAGCGAGAAAAAAAATAAGAGAATCAATGGTTAATACACACAGTTATGGAATTCAATAAAATAGAAAATATACTAGAAAAATACTTTCAGGGAGAAACCACGATTGCCGAAGAAAATCAATTAAAAGAATATTTTTCTTCACCGGATGTTGCGCAGCATTTGGAGCAATACAAACCAATGTTTGGTTATTTCTCTCAGGTAAAAGAACAGAAATCGACGCAGACGATCCCACTAAAAACTAAAAAACGAAATGTGGCGTGGTTATCGATTGCAGCTTCAGCTGTTGTTTTGCTGGGAATTGGAACCTATTTCTATACGAGCGAAAAAAATGCAACTCCGGTTACAGCTCAAACAGAATTGGGAACCTATGATGATCCGGAAGAAGCACTTGCCGCAACGCAAAAAGCTTTGGCCTTATTATCAAACAATGTTAATGTAGGTATTGAAAGTGTACAATACATTAAAGAATACGAACAATCAAAAAACAAAATTTTTAAACAGTAATTTAAATCTCAATCAAAATGAAATCAACGATTCACGAATACAGAAAAAACAATAAAAAAAGCATGAGTAAAAATTTTATCATAACACTAGTTTTAGTATTCATTAGCCATGCTTTTTACGCTCAGGGAGCATTTGACAAATTTGATGGTCAGGACGACGTAACCTCAGTAATCGTAAACAAAAAAATGTTTGATTTAATGAGTAAGGTAAAAGCTGACACTTCAGATAAAGAAACGCAGCAATACATTAATCTGATTAAAAAATTAGACTACCTAAAAGTGTTTACCACTAAAAACCCTAAAATTGAAGCTGACATGAAAGCTTCTGCAGATAAATATATAAAAACTGCCGGTTTAGAAGAATTAATGAGAGTGAACGACAGCGGTAAAAATGTTAGAATTCTAATCAAATCAGGATCAAGCGATACGCAGGTAAAAGAATTACTAATGTACATCGACGGAGCTAAGGGCAGTGAAACGGTATTACTGTCTCTTATTGGTAACTTTGACTTAAACGAAATCTCAGTACTAACAGATAAGATGCAGCTTCCTGGAGGTTCTGACCTAAAAAAAGCTTCTAAAGGCAAAAAATAAGATGAAAGCAAGCGTTATTACCTCAGCCCTATTAGTTTTACTAACTTTGGTAAGTTGTAATTCTACCCCTTCATTGCAGAAGTATTTTGTTGAAAACACAGACAATAAAGATTTTATTGCACTTGACATTTCATCATCGATTCTAAATGTGGAGAAAGCGAAATTATCTGCAGAGCAAAATGAAGCTTTAAAATCGTTCGATAAAATGAATATTCTGGCTTTCAAAGAAACCTCAAAAAATCAGGCGCAATTTGAAACAGAACGCAGCAAACTGAAAGAGATCCTGAAAAATCCAAAATATCAGGAACTAATGAAGGTCGGTTCAGGTAAAGACGGCGCATCGATAAGTTATGTAGGAGCCGACGACAACATCGAAGAATTTGTGGTTTTTGCCAACAAAAAAGAAAGCGGTTTTGTAGTGGTACGTGTGTTAGGAAAAAACATGAACCCTAACAACATTATGACCTTGATGTCGGTTATGAAACAATCCAATATTAACATGGATCAACTAAAGCCTTTGCAGCAATTAATGAAACCATAACCTCTAACTTTATAGTAAAACAAGAGAGCTCCGTAATCCGGAGCTTTTTTTATTTAACATTTTTAGAAGATTATACTGAATAATATCGCATGTGTTTGTTTTAAGATGACCCGAATTTATCTATATTTGTTCATCAACCAAAACAAAATTATTAAACTAAGTATGGTACAAAAAACATCGAACGCCTTTATAGCGGCATCATGGGTAGCTCTTGGAGCAGGAACAGTTGGATTTATAGTAGGACTTGCCAGAGCCGAAATGCTCTTAAACGAAAAAGGATATTATTTCACCGTTTTAATGTTTGGTCTTTTTGCTGTTGTCTCCTTACAAAAAAGTGTTAGAGACCGACTGGAAAAACTTCCGGTAACTGATATGTATTACGGAATCTGCTGGTTCGGAACTCTTTTATCTATTGTATTATTAATTGTGGGCCTATGGAACGCTACGATCTTACCAAGTGAAAAAGGTTTTTATGCTTTTGCTTTTTTACTGGCTCTTTTTGGAGCTATTTCGGTACAAAAAAACACGAGAGACAATATGGCGTACTCTTCAAATGAATAATATTTCAACTAGAATTAATCAAAAACAACTTCCAAAATTAACCACAAAAAAAGCTCCATAACTGGAGCTTTTTTTATGACCGTATTTTGTGGTTTGCACGAACATCATTTCCCGTTGTGCTACTAAAGCAATCACAACAGACCAAATAAATCCATTTATCAAACGAAAAATACATCATTACTACCATTTATTACAAATTACAAAAAATTAACCATACATAACTTACTTTAGCGGTTTAAAATATTTTTGTATGAAAAAAAATCTCCTCTTAGCATTAGTATCAGCCTTTAGCCTTAATGCACAAACCGTCTCAAATTACACGACAGATTTTCTTCAAACTGCATACGCCGTCCCATTTGGCCTTGTGTTTGATTCAACTGGAAACTTATATATTGCTAATAATGATTATAATAAAAATTTAGGAATTACCAAAATGACTCCAAATCTGGTTCAAAGTACTTTTATTTCATTAAAAAAATTTCCTAGGCAAATAGCTCTTGATGCCAACCAAAATTTTTGGGTAATCAGTCGTACTGAAAATGGGTATAAACTTTTTTCAGGTGAAAACGAAATTACAAAAATAACCCCCGGCGATGTAATAAGTTATCCTACTTCTGCAGACATATGGGGAATTGCTATCGATGCAAGGGGAAACGTTTTTTATTCAGAAAGGACTGGGAAAATTCAAAAAATAAGTACCACAGGAGAAATTAGCACCTTTTTTTCAGATCCTGCTACTCTTAAATCCCCATCAGGATTAGCTTTTGATAAGGCAGGAAATTTATTCGTTATTGATGAAAGTGATGGTAATAATCCCCTCAGAAAAATAAATCCTGCCGGTGTCATTACAAAAATTCCTGTAACTTTTGAAAAGACATCACAAACAATAGAAAATGGATACCTCTCTTTTGCTTCAAATGGCGACTTATACATTTCTGGAAAAACAAGTGAAAATAATTTTTCTGCAAAAATTTTTCGTTTACCTGCTGCTGATGTAAGTGGTAAGCTAATACTTTTTTACGATTTTCCTTACGGCGCCATTAATGGAATAACTATTTACAATGGAAATCTTTATGCAAGTTTATATGTAAAAAACGAAAGTAAAGTAGTAAAAATAGCACCTAAAATTCTGGGAGTTGAAAACGCAACCAAATCTATTACTAAAGAAATTATAGTCTACCCAAATCCTGCAATCGACTATTTGTCTATTGACAGTAAAAACGAAGTTGTTGAATCAATCCAATTATTCGACCTTACCGGACACCTACTTAAAAGCTACAAACCTGCTGAAGTCAAAGAGGATAAAATCGCTTTACCGGCTTTAACTTCCGGAAATTATATTTTAAAAATTAACAATACTTCTAAAAAGATTCTAATCAATTAAACAACCTCCATTAAACTAAAAAAAGCTCCAGTTATGGAGCTTTTTTTTATCAGAATTTGAGATTATTTACTCAAGTACATTTTTCTTCTAGAATACAATTCGTAGAACTGATCGTCTTTTAAGTCATCAATAAACAAGATACTCTCTCCTGTCGATTTCATTTCAGGCCCTAATGCTTTGTTTACATTGTGGAATTTACTGAAGGAGAATACCGGCTGTTTGATCGCATATCCTTTCAACTGTGGATTAAAATCAAAATCAGTTACTTTATTGTGCCCTAACATTACTTTGGTAGCGTAGTTCACATAAGGTTCTCCATAAGCTTTAGCAATAAACGGTACTGTTCTGGAAGCTCTCGGGTTTGCTTCGATAATGTAAACGGTATCGTCTTTTATCGCAAACTGAATGTTGATCAGACCCACTGTTTTTAAAGCTCTGGCAATTTTCTTTGTGTGATCTTTGATTTGCTGCATTACGAATTCTCCTAAGTTAAAAGGAGGTAAAGTAGCATTACTGTCTCCGGAGTGCACTCCACAAGGTTCGATATGCTCCATAATTCCAATAATATAAACGTTTCCGTCTGCATCACAAATCGCATCCGCTTCTGCTTCAATTGCTCCGGCCAAATAGTGGTCTAAAAGCAGTTTATTTCCGGGAATCGTTTTCAATAAATTGATCACATGCTCCTCTAACTCTTTCTTGTTGATCACGATTTTCATTCCCTGACCTCCTAATACATAAGAAGGACGAATTAATAGTGGGAAATCCAGCTGATCTGCCAGTGCAGAAGCCTCATCAGCCGTTTCTGCAATTCCGAATTGCGGGAAAGGAATGTGTAATTCTCTCAACAAATCCGAGAATCTTCCTCTGTCTTCGGCTAAATCAAGTGCATCAAAACTAGTTCCGATGATTTTCACACCGTATTTAGATAATTTTTCTGCCAGTTTCAAAGCAGTTTGCCCACCTAACTGCACGATAACACCTTCCGGTTTCTCATGCTGAATGATATCGTATATATGTTCCCAGAAAACCGGTTCGAAGTATAGTTTATCCGCTGTATCAAAATCAGTCGAAACCGTTTCAGGATTACAGTTGATCATGATGGTTTCGTAACCACACTCTTTGGCCGCTAAAACTCCGTGTACACAAGAATAATCAAACTCAATTCCTTGTCCAATTCTGTTTGGTCCTGAACCTAAAACGATGATTTTCTTTTTCTCTGTTACAACACTTTCGTTATCTACATAACGCTCACCGTTTGCTTTTTCAATTTCTGCCTCAAAAGTCGAGTAGTAATAAGGTGTTTTTGCTTTAAACTCAGCCGCGCAGGTATCTACCAATTTAAACACACGGTTGATATTTTTGTCCATACGCAAAGTGTGTACTTCACTTTCCAGACAATTCATCATGTGTGCAATTTGTCTGTCGGCGAAACCTTTTTGTTTGGCTTCAAGCAAAAGCTCTTTCGGAAGAGTCCCTATTTTATAATTTGAAATTTCTTTCTCTAAAGTATAAAGTTCCTCGTATTGTTTTAGGAACCACATATCGATTTTTGTGATTTCATGAATACGACTCAACGGAATTCCCATTGCGATGGCATCATAAATTACGAAAACACGATCCCAACTTGCAAAAGTCAGTTTTTCGATAATCTGCTCGTAGTTTTTATATCCTTTTCCGTCAGCACCTAAACCGTTTCTCTTAATTTCTAAAGACTGGGTGGCTTTGTGTAATGCTTCCTGGAACGAACGTCCGATCCCCATTACCTCTCCAACAGATTTCATCTGAAGTCCTAAAGTTCTGTCGGCACCTTCAAATTTATCAAAGTTCCAACGTGGTATTTTTACGATTACATAATCTAGAGTTGGCTCAAAAAGAGCCGAAGTTGATTTTGTAATTTGATTTTGTAATTCGTCTAAGTTGTATCCTAAAGCCAGTTTAGAAGCAATTTTAGCAATCGGGTATCCTGTTGCTTTTGATGCTAAAGCTGATGAACGCGACACACGAGGGTTGATCTCGATCGCTACGATATCTTCTTTTTCATCTGGTGAAACTGCAAACTGTACGTTACAGCCTCCTGCAAAATTTCCGATACTACGCATCATCAGGATTGCATAGTCACGTAATTTTTGGAATGTTGTATCCGATAATGTCATCGCCGGTGCAACTGTAATCGAATCTCCTGTATGAATCCCCATTGGGTCCATATTTTCGATTGAACAGATGATCACAACGTTATCATTTTTATCTCTTAAAAGCTCTAACTCGTATTCTTTCCATCCCATTAAAGCTTTATCAATTAAAACCTCATGTATTGGAGAAGCTTCAAGACCTCTGGTTAAAAGCTCATCAAAATCTTCTTTTTTATAAACTACCGCAGCTCCGGTTCCTCCAAGAGTAAAAGAAGGACGAATTACTAACGGAAAACCAAACTCCTGTGCAATTTCTTTACCTTCTAAATAAGAAGTCGCCGTTTTTGCAGGTGCAGTTGGTACATTTATTCTTTCTAAAAGCTGTTTGAACTGCTCTCTGTCTTCTGTAATATTAATGGCATTGACATCAACTCCAATTAATCTCACTCCGAAATCCTGCCAAATTCCTTTTTCTTCAGCTTCCAAACACAAATTTAATGCGGTCTGTCCTCCCATTGTAGGTAAAACGGCATCAATTTGTGGATGTTCTTTCAGAATTTCAATAATCGATTTTGTCGTTAATGGTTTCAAGTAAATATGATCGGCCATACTTGGATCGGTCATAATTGTTGCTGGATTCGAATTTATCAAGATAACTTCAATCCCTTCTTCACGAATAGAACGTGCAGATTGAGAACCTGCATAGTCAAATTCGCAAGCTTGACCAATAACAATAGGTCCTGACCCTATTATTAAAACTGATTTTATTGATGTGTCTTTAGGCATTTTATTTGTATTGTGTAGTTATTATAAAAGTACTTCAAAAAACATTCGTAGTGTATTCTAAACTAGAACGTTGCAGATTTTTTTACCGACAAGGTATAAAAAAAGGCGATACTAAAAAAGTAACGCCTTATTTATGTTTATAGAAACATTATTTCTTGTGTCTAGGTTCGCTAGAAACAGTTAATTTATGTCTTCCTTTAGCTCTTCTACGCGCCAGAACTTTTCTTCCATTCGCTGAAGCCATTCTGTCCATAAATCCGTGCTTATTTCTTCTTTTTCTTTTCGATGGTTGAAATGTTCTTTTGCTCATTGTTTTGTATCTTTAAAATGGTATCTAATATCTCTTTTCTGTTTTTGAATATCATTATTCCAAAACCGAGTGCAAATATACAAAGACTTTTTTTTCTGGCAAGTAGTTTTATAAAAATATTTTTAATTCCTTTTGCTATCTTTGCAATCACAAATTTACAATCATTATGTTTCACAAAAATATTAAACTTATTTTAGCCGGACTTCTTGTAGTCGCTGGTATTTGGCAATTTACAGAGAGCAATATCGGGAATGGTATTTTCCTTATATTATTAACTGCAATTCCTATTTTTCTTTACTTCAAAAACGAATTTATCCTTTTAGCCTTCCTTAAATTAAGAAAACAAGACTTTGAAGGGGCTAAAAAATGGCTTGCCTATATCAAAAACCCTGAAGCTGCCTTAGTAAGAAAACAACAAGGATACTTCAATTACCTGCACGGTATCATGTTATCTCAAACCAATATCAATCTGGCTGAGAAACATTTCAAAAAAGCAATCGAACTTGGATTATCAATGGATATGGATCTTGCGGTTGCAAAATTAAACCTTGCCGGAGTAGCAATGTCACGCAGAAGAAAGCTTGAAGCAACTAATTTATTAAACGAAGCTAAAAAATTAGACAAACAGGGAATGCTAAAAGAGCAAATCTCCATGATGAAAGAGCAAATGAAGAAAATCTAATTTTTCAATTCCAATATTTTAAATCCCAAATTCCACAAGAGTTTGGGATTTTTTATTTAGATCTTCTTTCTAATATAAAGATTAATGTTGAATTTGTCATTTCGACCAATATTGCCATCCCGAGGAATGAGGGATCACACAATTAACTCGACAAAGATTCACGATTCAGCTTACAAAATTTCTGGTGCCATCCCTCATTCCTCGGGATAACAAGATTACGGCTAAAAACTTTAAAACCTGAAACTTGAAACTTGAAACCTGAAACCTGAAACTTAAAACTTAAAACCTGAAACCTGAAACCTGAAACCTGAAACCTAAAGCCTGAAACCTGAAACTTGAAACTTGGAATTTTAATTTTCCAAAATGATCGAAGGCAGATTCTCGTTGAGCCATTTGTATTTATTAAGAATCATAATATGTGTTCCTCCTTTGACTACAATGCAGCTATTAATATACTTTATAGGAAAAACATCATCCTGATCTCCGTGAATATGAATCACTTTAGGATCGATTTCACTTCTGTTCCATAAAATAATCGATTCGACCGCCCATTGCAAATAATTGAGATCTCGTACCGCGAGAAACTTTTCATACAACTTAATACGTTTGTTTACTTTTTCTCCAAAAGAATATTTCGCCAGATTTTCGATATTCAAAATTAATTTCATCGGAATGAGCTTATAGGCTTTTGTTGTTTTTCCGATTTTCATTCGTCTTGGAAATTCTTTATTACTTCTTACACTCGAAATAACAATTACTTTTCGGGCATTAATATGTTTTGCTATTTCCTGAACCAGAACACCTCCGAAAGAAACCCCTACCAGGACCGGATTCTCATGTTTAATGTTTTTAGAAATTCGAAGAGCATAATCTGACAAAGATTCTTTCGGCTGCGGAATCTCCCATTCCAGCAAACACATTTCAAAAACAGACTCGTCTAAACTGATTCTCTCAAAAATAGCGGGACTAGCCGCAAGACCGGGCATAAAGTATACAGGAATTTTACTCATTTGACTGCAAGAGAATTTAAGGTTACCGCTTTTTTTAAGCTAAAATTACTTTTTTTAGCGATATCCAATGCAAATCTTACCCCATAAATTACTCCACAAACCAAACAAAAGCAGTAAACATGCACAATTCAGAGCTATTTCAGGGGAATAAAAAATAATTTTATATTGAAAATCAATTGATTAACTTTGCAATCCCGTTAACTTATATTGAAACATTTTTTCCAGAATGTTCTTTATAAAATTACCAAATGTTCTTTTCTATTATTTTTTTTAATTCAATCCCCCAAAACATGACAAATATGGAACACATTGAAACTATGGAAATCAAAGACAATACTTTTGCAAGACAATTTGAAACCATAGTCCCTGAAGGCTTACTTTCTGTGGAGTATTCTTTTCAGGAAAAGAAAATTTTCTTAACCAAAATCAACTCCCCTGAAGGCTTTGATAATCAAGCCACAATTGACACTTTATTAAAAGGCATCATGGAAGTGGTTAGCGAAAAGAAATTCCGAATAATGCCTATCCATCCAAAAATTGTATTGTTTATTAAAAAGAATCCGGAATACAAAGAGTTACTTCCTCCGGGAATCCGTATTTAGAAATCCCCAATTAACCGGAGCCATAACCCTCCTATTACCATATAAATAAAGAGCATAACCAAACCGGTTATCAAACCTTTGACCCACCAGCTTTTCAGGTCGACATAACCGCTTCCGAAGAAAACTGGTGCCGGCCCATGTCCGTAATGGGTTAAAGTTCCGTATAGAGACCCCACAAACCCCAACATAAAAGCCAACAGCAAGCCCGGAATTCCAAGTGAAATTCCAACACCCAATAACGCAGCATACATGGCAGCCACGTGAGCTGTTGCACTTGCAAAAAGGTAATGACTAAAAAAGTATACCAATACAATAATAGGAAATGCCATTTGCCAGCTTAAACCTCCTATTTCAGCTTTTACCACATCGCTAAACCAGCCAATAAATCCAAGTTCATTGAGAGAACTTGCCATCATCACCAAAACCGAGAACCACACTATAGTGTCCCAGGCTCCTTTTTCGGCTTTTACATCATCCCAGGTTAATACCGAAGTCAGCAATAAAATAACCAAGCCGATAAAAGCAGTAGTTGTCGCGTCAATAGAAAACAGATCACCAGTCATCCAAAGAAACAACAGAATAAAAAAGGTTAACAGCATCATCCATTCGTTTCGCGTGATCGCTCCCATTTCCTTTAGTTTCTGAGCTGCAATTTGCGGAGCATCACCTGTTTTTTTCAATTCCGGCGGGTATATCTTGTACAACACCAAAGGAATTACAAAAAAAGCGACCAGACCCGGAACTATCGCTGCTGTTGCCCACGAAATCCAGCTAATTTTAATCCCAAGATTCAACGCAAACTTCTGACACATTGGGTTACTTGCCGTTCCTGTTAAAAACATTGATGATGCGATCAGATTTGCATTGTAACTGCTAAGGGTAAGATACGATCCTAATTTTCGATGTGTTTCAGGCTGATCCGGCATCGAACCAAAACTCATTGACATTGATTTCATAATAGGGTAAATAATGCCCCCTCCTCTTGCCGTATTACTGGGCACTGCCGGAGCCAAAACTAAATCGGCAAGTCCAAGGCCATAAGCCAGTCCAAGTGAACTTTTTCCAAATATCCTGATAAACAAAAAAGCTATTCTGTTCCCCAAACCTGTTTTGATAAATCCTCTCGCAATAAAAAACGAAATTCCGATAAGCCAAATTACCTTATCACCAAAGCCTTTCAAAGCCAAAGTGATCGATTTTCCCGCATCTCCGGGAGCCAGCACCTGTGTAAAAGCGGTTAATGCAATCGCAATCATACACATAGTACCCATAGGGGCTGCTTTTAAAATGATTCCAAGAATAGTAGCCACAAAAATGGCAAACAAATGCCAGGCTTCTGCAACAACACCATCCGGTGCCGGAATAAACCAAATTGCAATTCCAACGGCAAGTGTAATCAGGGTTTGAGGTATTTGTACTTCTTTCATAAAAAGGAAATTAAATTGTGTTATAGACGAAGTTGTAACTGAAGCAGGAATAGATTATCATTATAAAATGAGGTGTCAGGAATATTTTTATCGAAACGATCTATTTCAAATCCCAATTCTATTCGTCCCGTATACGCTTTTCCAAACTCAAGACTCAACATAGGCGTATACGTCTGACGTACATTTGAATTGACTTTATAATTATTGTCAAACGATTCAAAACGACAGGACAGTTCCAGTGAGGTTAACTTTTTATAATCGACCAAGTATCTCAAATTAGGCAAAAAGTAAATTCCCCGCATTTGATAATCGTCAACATGTGACGTTCTCGCATCTGCCGGTAATGAAAAATACAAATTATGATTGGTTCCCTGCTTGTATTCAATCTGCAAATCAAAAGTCAGTCTGTCGGTAAGTTTAAAGTCACTGGTAATATCAATCCCCAAAGCAAAAACTTTCTGATTGGATCTTTTCCCGATTCCACCATTTAAGCCCAGATTAATCTTATGTTCCTTAGACAGACCAAAACCCCATCTGGTTGTATACAATTTTCCGTTATCATTATCTTTTTCCTGATTTTTTCCGTTACCATTTAAAACAGAAACTGCATAGTTAACCGGAATCTTTCCAATATCAAAAGCTCCCGTTGCCGAAGCTCCAATCTGAAAACTTGTCCATCCGTTTTTACCAAACTCATAGTACTGATTGGAAAAATCAAATGACTTTATAATATCAACAGGAACCAACTCTTCAATACCAAATGCAGGACGGAACTGACCACCTGTCAAGGCTAAATATTTACTGAAAGTATATTTTCCATAAGCATTTTCAAGAACTTTAGATTTGGGATCAGACTTAAAATCAGCAAGATTTACGAGAATTACGACTTCTGTAGCTTCGCTTAATTTGGTATTGAGTCCAACACGCATTCTTTTAATATCAAAGGAGCTTTGTGTTACTTCACCCGTAGAATGATGAACTCCCAAAACATCTACATTTTTTCCGGTGTTTTCCAAGTAACGTGCCTGTAGAAGTCCTTTGAACTGAAATTGTGGATATTTAACCTCACTTTCTTTATCAGCGGCTGTTTGCGCATTCATAAAAAATGACGTTATAAAGAGAAAAATAATTTTTAGTAGTAGCGTTTTATTCATAAATGCCGTAAATCAAAAATTAGCTTAATATTTATAATCTAACCTTACCTCCTATTGGCACCAGAACCACGATTGGAAGCTGGTGGCGCTGCCATACCTCTATTACCTGCAGGTCGGGTCGCGGGACGTGTTACCGGCCGGGTCGTTGGTCTTGTAGTTGGGTTTGTTGGCCGATTCACGGATTGAGATGGTCTTACCGCTGGTCGGGTTGATGGATTTATTGGGGTCACCGGCCGCGTCGTTGGATTTGTTGGCCGATTCTCTGGCCGAGATGGTCTCGCCTCTGGTCGGGTTGATGGATCTGTTGGAGCCACCGGTCTCGTCGTTGACGGATTTGTCGGACGTGTTACCGGTCTTGTTGACGGATTGACGGGACGGGTGGTAGCGGGTCTCGTTGGTCTTGTATTGGTAACCGGAGCAGGTCTCTTATAATCCCTTCCGTTATAAGTTGCATTATAACGACCGCTGGTTCTATAATTTCGAACTACAGCCGATGAATTTCTTCTAGTTGTATAATTACTATAATAACGCTGGTTTCTTATAGTGATCGTTCTTCTGTAATAAGGATTTCTATAGTAATGCCCGTGATATCCCCAATAATCATGATAATAAACCGGACGCCACGGACGCCAATAAGGAGGATAATATCCCCAATACCACGGAGATCGGTACACTACATATACAGGAGAAAACAAGTACAATACAACCGGCCATACGTTTATGTTGGTTGTCACATAACCCGGATTACCGGCTGTTGTATTATAATTATTGGTTGTATTATTATTTACAATTACGGGAGCATCTCCTTTATATCCGGGATTAGGTGTTCCGGCTGCAGCACCTGAAGGCTCTACAATATAATTTTTGCCGTACAAATCCGCATCTCCTATGATCTGAACATGTACATTATTCTTTTTATCTTTATCTACCTCAATAACAGCAACATCCTGCTTTTCTGTACTGCTTACCGCCACCTGAAGTACAATCACATGTGTATTCCCTTTCTTTTGACTTTCGATTTCGATATAATCAATCTCGCCATCATTATTCAAATCCAGATTATTCACCTTACTATCCTGTTCATTTAAAACTTTTTCAAAATCTTCTAAAGTTTTGGATTTCTGAAAGAGGTCTAAAACAGCATACAAATTAAGATTATCACCCGGCAAACCTAAAGCAACAGGTTCGTTATCAGTTTGAGAAAACAATGGCAAACTAAACAAATAAGCCATCAAAACTACCAAAAATAAAAAACTCTTTTTCATGTTAAAAATAAGTTAATTTGGAAATACATTTACTAAGGTATGAAAAAACAGACAAACTCCAATGCAAGCCGATAACTTTCTGTAATACAAGTATAAAATACTAAAAAAGTTTCAATCACTGTTTACTTTTTAATTCCTTCAACCTTGATAATGTAAGACTTATATTCTTAACTTTGTAATAATCGCCATTTTTATTCCTTCCCATCTCTTGTACTATCTTACAAAACCTGTTTCATGATTTGTCAAATAACAGAAATAAAAATTGTAATGAAAAAACACTTACTCCCTTTTCTTTTTTTTCTTTCTTTCCACTCTGTACAAAGTCAGATTGCAGTTTCTTCAACTCTGGAAGAAGCCATTCAGAAGGCTATTGAAAAAAGTACTTCATTAAAAAATAAAGATTTAGATATTGAAAAATTAAATCTTCAGGAGAAAGGCGTCTGGAACAAATACATTCCAACAATTGAAGCCAGTGCCTTATATTCATATTTTGACAACAAACTCACGGTCGATCTCCCTACGGCTACCATTCCAATTGTAAACTATCCTTTGTTTGACGGAAAAACCGCTTTTAAAAACTATGGCAACATTTTTACAGGAAGTGTCATGGCCAAAACCGTACTATTCAGCGGCATGCAAATCCCAAACGGAGCAAAAGCCATCAAAGAGAAAACGAAGGGAACGGTATTTTTAAAAGAAACCGAAAAAGATGCCATCACAAAAGAAGTCATCAACACTTTTGACCAACTGGAGCTGCTAAAGGAAATAGACAAACTTATTAAAGAAAGTGAAAACCGACTGGGTACGGAAACCAAACGTGTTACAAAAGCAATTGAACAAGGACTTGCTATTCCGTATGACAGAGATAAGATCAAACTAGCGGCACTGGAACTTTCCTCCAAAAAAATTGAACTGGATGGAAAACGAAAACTAATTTATAAAAAAATTCAATATTTAACCGGCTATTCGATTACCGAGATAGATCATGTTCAATATACCTTAACACCTTATCTGATTACGGACGAGAAATTAAGCACACAAAACAAGCAGGAAATAAAAGCTTTAGAATCTTTCAAATCAGCTTATGAATATTTATTAAAAAAGGAAAAAGGAACTTACTTACCCACACTCGGAGCTTTTGGAGGTGTATCCTATTCCAGTTTATTCAATGCCAATGCAACGACTCCCATTGTTACAGGAATCAATCAGGCCTTATATTTAGGTCTTAATGAACTGACCATAAGTCAGAACTGGGTCGTGGGAGCAGCTATGAAATGGGAAGTCTTTTCCGGTTTTGAAAGAAAACACAAAGTACACGAAGCGAAGATTAACATTGAACAGGTACAAAATCAAATTGATGATACGAAAGAAAAACTTGAACTGCTTCTTGAAAAAAATCTTGTTGATTATACGGTTCTGACTCAAAAAATAGACATCACCCAGCAACAGGAAAAAGTCGCCAGTAATAATTTGAATCTGGCTATAAAACAATACAAAGAAGGCCTCATCAACATATCGGAACGACTTGAAGCAGAAAACGATTCTTATAAAGCAGCAGTAAACAAAACCACCACTTTAATCGAGCAAAGACTTGCTGCTATTGAAACCATAATTGCCACTGGCGATCTGTCGAAAAAACTATCCAAATAAAAGTTCTGTTTTATGAAAAAAGCAATCATTAGCACCACAATCATTTTTCTTTTCGTAGCCTGTCAAAAGACAGAAAAAGGAAATTTAATTCAGGGAAAAATAGAGAAAGAACAAATTGCCGTTGTGAGTAAAATTCCGGGCAAGATTTTAAAAATATGGGTCAAAGAAGGCGATTTGGTTCAAAAAGGAGACACGCTCGCTGTTTTGGATATTCCTGAAGTAGACGCTAAAAAAAGTCAGGCCGAAGGAGCTGTTGTCTCAGCAAAAGCCCAATACAAAATGGCTGTAAAAGGAGCCACGGAAAACCAAATCAAGCAATTGGAAGCTAAAAGAACGGGGCTGAAAGAACAATACGAATTTGCTCAAAAATCGATCAGACGACTGACCAACATGCTCAAAGATTCTCTCATATCACAGCAAACTTATGATGAAACTTTCGCCAAATATCAGGGCGCACAAGCACAATATAACGCTGTTATCGCAGAATTAGACGACGCTAAAAAAGGAGCCCGAATCGAACAGCAAACGATGGCACTCGGACAACAGGACCGGGCACTTGGAGCTTTACAGGAAGTAGAAACTGCAGACAAGGAACGCTACATCATTGCTCCGCAAAATATGAGTATCGAAACCATCACCTTAAATCTTGGCGAACTGGCCCTACCCGGTTATACTTTGTTTAATGGCTATATCGATAACAGCATTTATTTTCGCTTTACGATTCCTGAAAATCAATTGGGAGAATTTAAAAAAGGACAGGAAATTACCGTTCATGTTCCCTATAAAAATGAAAACATAAAAGGAAGAATCTCAACGATAAAACAACTGGGAGCCTATGGAAATATTGCTACGGCCTATCCTGATTATGAAATGCAGGAAAGCTTGTTTGAAATAAAAATTACACCTGTTAATATGGAACAAACCAAGGATCTGATTACAAAAACAACTGTCACCTTATCTCATTAACTATGCAAAATTTCTTTTCATTGCTTAAACGGGAATTTCAATTGTTTTGGAAAAACAAAGTCCTGAGAATCCTTTTTATCGGTGCACCTATTTTATATGGTGTTTTATTAGGCTACGTTTACGGAAAGGGCAAAGTTACCGACTTACCCATTCTTGTAGTCGATCAGGACCGTTCTGAGCTAAGCTCAAAAGCCATTCAAATGTTTGAAGACAACGAAGTATTATCCATTTCATCCATTTTATACGACCAGAACAATCTTTCTAAACTTGCCATACAAAAAGATGCCACTTGCGTCGTTATCATTCCGAAAGATTTTGAAAAAATGACGCTCACCAAAAAATATCCTGAAATTACAACTATCGTTAACACCTCTAATGTACTCACTGCTAACTATGCCTCAACAGCCATACAAATTTGTCTGGGCACTTTAAAGGCTGGCGTTCAAATCGAAACCTTAAGAAAACAAGGAGTCCCGGAAAACTTGCTTGCCTCCCAATATGAACCCTTCAAAACTACGTTTATCAAAAAACACAACCGAAGTACCAATTATATGTATTTTCTCTGGCCGGGGGTTTTGGCGACTGTTCTTCAACAGGTTTTACTATTAGGACTGGCGCTTTCATTTGCATCAGAATTTGAGAATGGAACTTTTAAAGACCTTGTGAAAAAATGCCCTTCTCTTCTGAAAATGCTCGCAGTGAAAATAATCCCTTACCTGATCATGAGCTTTGGAATCTGGATCATTTACTGGCTCTTCACTTTGTGGTTCCGACTGCCATTTTACGAAAACTTAGCGCCTCTTACTTTTATTGCCGGAATTTTTGTGCTGGCGGCTTCCTTTATCGGAATTCTGGTCAGCATCGTAGTTCCGAATCAGTTAAAAGCAACCGAGATTTTAATGGTAATAGCCACACCAAGCTTTATCTTAAGTGGTTTTACCTGGCCATTAAGTCAAATGCCACAGACAGTACAAGCCATTGCCAATGTAATTCCGCTCACCCATTTTTTAAAAGCTTTCAGAATATTAATTATAGAGAACGGTACCTTTTCACAAACCACAGCCTCTATACGCAACATGATCATCATTGGACTCGTGTGCGCCATAGCTGCCTACATTGCCTTATACTTTAAAAAGAAAGAAGCACTTAAAGAAATTTAACTCCTTTATTACGATACATAAAAAAAGCACAGAAAATTCAATTCCTGTGCTTTTGTATCTTAAGAGTAAACGAAAATTATTTTTCGATTTCTCGCATAGAATCCATTTTCTTATGCGCCAGGAATCCTGCAACATCTTCAAAGTGCTCTTTTACACGTTTGTTTCCAAATTCAAACACTTTAGTAGCCAAGCCGTCAAGGAAATCACGGTCGTGAGAAACCAAAATTAAAGTTCCGTCGAAATCACGTAAGGCATCTTTAATAATATCTTTGGTTTTCATGTCCAGGTGATTCGAAGGCTCATCCAGAATCAATAAGTTTACAGGCTCTAACAATAATTTAATCATTGCCAAACGAGTTTTTTCTCCTCCTGAAAGCACTTTTACTTTTTTGGTAATATCATCTCCCTGGAACATAAACGCTCCCAGAATATTTTTAATCTGAGTACGGATATCTCCTACCGCAATAGCATCGATCGTTTCAAAAATAGTAGCATTTTCATCTAATAAAGAAGCCTGATTCTGTGCAAAATATCCAATTTGTGCGTTATGTCCAATCTCAACACTTCCGGAATCAACTCCAATTTCCTTCATGATCGCTTTGATCATGGTCGATTTTCCTTCTCCATTTTTCCCCACAAATGCTACTTTCTGACCACGTTCGATAACGACATTAGCATCTTTAAATACCACATGGTCTCCATAAGCCTTAGACATTTCTTTTACAATAACTGGGTATTGCCCGGAACGTGCCGCTGGCGGGAATTTTAAACGTAATGCAGAAGTATCTACTTCATCAACCTGAACAATTTCAAGCTTCTCCAGCATTTTTACACGAGACTGAACGGCGTCTGTTTTTGAGAATGTTCCTTTAAAACGATCAATAAAAGCCCTGTTATCAGCGATCATTTTTTGCTGTTCATCGTATGCTTTTTGTTGGTGTATACGACGGTCTTTTCTCAATTCTAAATAATGAGAATATTTCGCTTTGTAATCGTAAATCCTTCCCATGGTCACCTCAATAGTACGATTCGTAATATTATCTACGAATGCTCTATCGTGTGAAATCACAACTACTGCTTTTGCCGAATTAACCAAAAACTCTTCCAACCATTGAATACTTTCAATATCCATGTGATTGGTTGGCTCATCCAGTAAAATCAAATCCGGTTTTTGAAGAAGAATTTTAGCCAATTCGATACGCATTCTCCATCCTCCTGAAAATTCAGAAGTCTGACGAGTAAAATCTTCGCGCTCAAAGCCTAAACCAGTTAATATTTTTTCAACTTCAGCTTCGTAGTTTACTTCTTCGATCGCATAGTATTTCTCACTTAAATCTGAAACTCTCTCGATTAGTTTCATGTAAGCATCACTTTCATAGTCGGTACGAACCGTTAATTGCTCGTTGATTTCATCGATTTCAGCTTTCATTTTAAAAATTTCTCCAAAAGCCTTAGAAGCTTCTTCCATTACAGTAGAACCATCTTTTGTTAACAAATGCTGAGGCAAATAAGCCACAACAGCATCTTTCGGAGTCGAAACACTTCCGGTAGAAGGTTTACTTTGACCGGCAATTATTTTTAAAAGTGTCGATTTTCCCGCACCATTTTTACCCATAAGGGCAATTTTATCATTTTCATTGATAGCAAAAGAAACATCGCTAAATAATGTAGTTCCACCAAACTGAACCGAAATATCGTTAACTGTAATCATTATCTTCTGTGAATTTGTTTAATCGGTTAATCGTTTATTTGACAACCCATTTTTTTCGTGGTGCAAAGATAGATTAATTAGATAATTAGGCAATTAGATAATTAGAAAATGTGGCAATGTGATAATTCTTCAAAACCTATTCCAAAACAAAACCCGACAGGATTTTAAATCCTGTCGGGTTTGCTAAAATTATCTAATTGCCTAATTATCTAATTTAGTCTTTCCTCCATTTTTTAGTTTCTTCGAAAATGTGTTCTAAAATTGAAGCTTCTGTTTCGTCAAATTCAATATTTCGGCGTCCCATAACTAATTTCGCTGTTTCAAAAGCTTTTTTAGTCACATAAGTTGTAAAACCAGCTGCCCCGCCCCAAGAAAAACTTGGAACAAAATTGCGCGGAAAACCGCTCCCGAAGATATTAGCACTTACTCCAACTACTGTCCCGGTATTGAACATAGTATTGATACCACATTTACTGTGGTCTCCCATCATTAAACCACAAAACTGAAGTCCGGTTTTAGCAAAACCTTCGGTTTCGTAGCTCCATAATTTCACCTCTTCGTAATTGTTCTTCAGGTTCGAATTGTTACTATCTGCACCAATGTTACACCATTCGCCTAAAACAGAATCCCCTAAAAATCCATCATGACCTTTGTTTGAATTCGCAAAAAGCACCGAGTTCTTAACTTCTCCACCAATTCTCGATCCGGGACCTACTGTTGTAGCTCCGTAAACTTTGGCGTTTAGTTTCACCTGTGCATTCTCACATAAAGCAAAAGGTCCGCGAATTACGGTTCCTTCCATAATTTCTGCATTCTTACCTATATATATTGGCCCATTAGAAGCATTCAGTGTTACGAACTCTAATTTTGCTCCTTCTTCCAGAAATACGTTTTCGGGAGCAATAACGTTTACACTTTTTGGGATTGGCTGCGATTTTCTGTCTTCGGTCAAATACTGAAAATCTTCACGGATCGCAGCATCGTTTTTAGAAAAAATATCCCAGGTATGTTCTACGGTCAGACAAGCGTCATTGTATGGAATGATTTCATACGAATCAAAATCAACTTCTTCCTGATTTTCATTCGTAAAAAAAGCAATTACATCATCCCCTTTAAAAATAGCCTGATTAGCCTTTAAATCTGAAACCATCTCAGCAAGTGCATCATTTGGTAAATACGCTGCATTGATCATTACATTCTCTTCCATTTCTACCATTGGAAATTTTTCCGATAAATAATCTTCGGTAATGGTCGTTATAGTAGAACCTAAACGCGCTTCCCATTTCTGGCGAATCGTCATAATTCCAATTAATATGTCGGCAACAGGTCTTGTAAAAGTAAAAGGTAATAATGCATTCCGGACGGGACCGTCAAAAAGAATGTAATTCATAAATAATTAAATTTGATACTTGTTAAAATCTTGATTTGGTTATCGGGTTCAAAGTTACAATTATTTTATTTGTGTCATTTGTACTGTAACAGATATAGTTTATTTTTTTTAACCGCAAAGAGCGCGAAGATTTCACACAAAGTTCGCCAAGTTATATTTGCAGGTATGCCTTTTTAAAGGGGTAAAGCTCGCAAAGCTTTGTAAATAGAGACTTTACATGAAACCTTGTACTTGTTTCTATTAAATAAAAAAAGCCTTCCGAGTGGAAGGCTTTTGTATAATTTTAAACCGCTATTATTTTTTAGCGTGTTTTGCATATTTAGTTTTGAATTTATCAATACGTCCTGCAGTATCGATAAGTTTAGATTTACCAGTATAAAATGGGTGAGATGTTCTAGAAATCTCCATTTTTACAACTGGATACTCAACTCCGTCAACTTCAATTGTTTCTTTTGTATCTGCAGTAGATTTAGTGATAAAAACTTCGTCATTTGACATGTCTTTAAATGCAACTAATCTGTAATTTTCTGGGTGAATTCCTTTTTTCATCTTTTTATTTTATTTATTGTTTAGAGCATTTTTATTTTGAAGCTTTTCCATGGTTAGAAAAAGGTGTAAACAACGATACTCTTTTTTGTTTAAAACTTTTAATTATTTTTAAGTGTGCAAATTTACAACTTTTTTCGAATTAACAAATCTTTTAATCAATATTTTTAACGAGTCGGCGATTTGCATTAAAATTTTTAATATCTATCTCCTGTGTACTCGTAATTACTATATTTGTGGATTAATTTTAAAACATATACAAATATGATCAATGAAGTTATTAAAAAGAATGGAATTACTTACGGTGTAATGATTGGAATTGCATCTGCATTATTTACTGCTACGATATACGCGATTGATCTGAATCTGTTCACAGCCTGGTGGATGGGTATCATAGGTATTGTAATCAGTTTGACAATCAGCATTGTTTTACTTTCTAAAACCAAGAAAGAATTAAAAGGAGTTTTCCCTTTCAAAGATGCTTTTACCACTTACTTTATAGCAGCTGTGATTGGGGTTCTAATTTCTACTTTATTTAATATTGTTTTATTTAACGTTATTGATCCGGGCGCAAAAGATACTTTAAACGAAATCATGATCAAATACACTGCAAACATGATGCAGAAATTTGGAGCTCCTGCTTCATCAATTAATGAAGCCATTAGCAAAATGAAAGAAAGCAGCCCTTACTCGACTTTTGAATTATTAAAGGGATCTGTTTTTGCAATTGTTATCAGTGCCATTTTCGGATTAATTTTCGCCGCATTTTTTAAAAGCAAAACTACACAAGAATAAAAAAATAAATGAATTTATCTATACTTATACCGCTTCTTAATGAGGAGGAATCACTAAAAGAACTCTATTCGTGGATTATTAAAGTGATGCAATCTAACAATTACTCTTATGAAATCATTTTTGTGGATGATGGAAGTACGGATGATTCTTGGAATATCATTGAAAGTTTCTCTAACGAAAATCCGAATGTAAAAGGAATTCGTTTTATGAAAAACTTTGGAAAATCGCAGGCTCTGCATGCCGGTTTTGCCAAAGCACAAGGAGATGTTATCATCACCATGGATGCGGATTTACAAGATAGCCCGGACGAAATTCCGGGTTTATATGAAATGATCACAGTTCAGAAATTTGATTTGGTTTCAGGATGGAAAAAGAAACGTTACGATTCTGTAGTAGCAAAAAATCTTCCTTCAAAACTATTTAACTGGGCCGCCAGAAAAACTTCAGGTGTCGAGTTAAACGATTTCAACTGCGGATTGAAAGCTTATAAAAATGCAGTAGTTAAAAACGTTGAAGTTTCGGGCGAAATGCACCGTTACATTCCGGTTTTGGCCAAGAATGCCGGTTTTAATAAAATCGGAGAAAAAGTGGTTATTCATCAGGCCCGTAAATATGGTGAAACTAAATTTGGGATGGAACGTTTTATAAACGGCTTTCTTGATTTGATTACGATTTGGTTCTTATCCCGATTCGGAAAAAGACCTATGCACTTGTTTGGTGCCATTGGATCTTTGATGTTTATCATCGGATTTTTACTGGCGGGTTATATCGGAATTTCAAAATTATACCATATGTATAACGGAATGAAATACAGCCTAATCACCAATAATCCATGGTTTTTCATTGCTTTGACTACCATGATACTGGGAACGCAATTGTTCCTGGCTGGTTTTCTGGGTGAAATTATCCTGAGAACCAAAAACAACGAAGCTCGTTACAAAGTAGCCCGAGAGGTTAATTTTTAACGCAAAACCTTAGCCCCGATAGTAGTGAAAATCCTTTTTCTTTTTCCTTTAAAAAGAAAAAGATTGAAACGGATAGCGGGAATAAGCTCTATAAAAAACTTATTATTTTAATACAAAAAGACACGAATGATGAATATAGCACCTAATATTCTAAATGCAGTAAACGAATGGCTAACCCCTACATTTGATAGCGAAACGCAAGCTGCTGTTAAAGAATTAATGACAACCTCACCAAAGGAACTAGAGGAAAGTTTTTATAAAAATCTGGAATTTGGAACTGGCGGAATGCGTGGTGTGATGGGTGTTGGAAGCAACCGAATTAACAAATACACCCTTGGAAAAAACACTCAGGGCTTATCTGATTATTTACATATTGCATTCCCAAACCAACCATTAAAAGTAGTTATTGCGTATGATTGTCGTCACAACAGCAATACCTTAGCAAAGATTGTTGCAGATGTTTTTTCGGCAAACGGAATTCATGTGTATTTATTTTCAGATTTGAGACCAACTCCGGAATTATCCTTTGCTCTTAAATATTTAGGCTGCCAATGTGGAATTGTATTAACGGCCTCTCACAACCCACCGGAATATAACGGTTATAAAGTATACTGGGAAGATGGCGGACAAATTGTACCTCCACAGGATACTGCAATTATCGACACGATCGAGAATTTAGGTTATGATAGAATTAAATTTAAAGCTAACGAAAGCCTGATCGAGTATATCGATAGCGAAATCGACAAAGCTTTTGTAAAATCGTCTATCGAAAACGCAAGCTTCAATACTCCTGCTAAAGCAAAAGACAACCTACATATTGTTTTTACTTCTTTGCACGGAACCTCTATAAAATCTATTCCTGATACTTTATCACAGGCAGGTTATAAAAACGTACACATCGTACCGGAACAAGCTATTCCTGATGGAAATTTCCCAACGGTAAAATCTCCAAATCCTGAAGAACCTGAAGCTTTAACTATGGCTTTGGCTTTGGCTGATAAAACGAATTCCGATATTGTAATCGGAACAGATCCTGATTGCGATCGTCTTGGAGTTGCTGTTAGAAACAACGAAGGCAAACTGATTTTACTGAACGGAAATCAAACTATGGTTATGATGACTGCTTTCTTATTGAAACAATGGAAAAAAGCGGGTAAAATTAACGGAAAACAATTCATTGGATCTACCATTGTTTCCACTCCGATGATGATGGAATTAGCCACTAATTATGGTGTTGAATGCAAAGTAGGATTGACAGGTTTTAAATGGATTGCCAAAATGATCAAAGATTTTCCTCAACTTCAATTTATTGGAGGCGGTGAAGAAAGCTTTGGTTTCATGGTTGGTGATGCCGTAAGAGATAAAGATGCCGTTGCTGCAACCTTATTAATCTGTGAAGTTGCCGCTCAGGCAAAAGCAGCAGGAAGCAGTGTTTACAAAGAACTTCTTCAGCTTTATGTTGAAAACGGTTTCTATAAAGAACATTTGATTTCTATAACCAAAAAAGGAATGCAGGGTCTGGAAGAGATCAACCAAATGATGATCAGTTTGCGCGAAAATCCATTGAAAGAAATCAGCGGACAACGTGTGATCATGATGGAAGACTACCAGACATCAATTGCTTTGAATTTATTGACCGGAGAAGAATCTGTAATGGATATTCCAAAATCAAATGTATTGATTTATTACACTGAAGACGGTTCTAAAATTTGCGCAAGACCAAGTGGAACTGAGCCAAAAATTAAATTCTACATTAGTGTTAATGCACAGTTGGATTCCGTTGAGGATTTCGATGCGGCAGAAAGCTACCTGGACGAAAAGATACAAAGCATTATTGCAGGTATGCAATTGAAATAAAACAATGAGTGACAAGCCTGACACAAATGACAAACCTGAACTATTAGACTCGATAATTGGACTAATAGATCAGACACGTCATTTTGTTGCCAAAACGGTTAATCAGGAATTAACAATACTTTATTGGAAAATCGGAAAAACGATTAATGAAGAGATTCTAAAAAATGATCGGGCCGATTATGGAAAAAAAACAGTTCAAATCTTAAGCCTGGAATTATCCAAAAGATACGGAACGGGGTTTAGTAAAAGAAACATTCATAGTTTTATAAAACTTAACACTATTTTTCAAGACTTTACAATTGTGCAGACACTGTCTGCACAATTGAGTTGGTCTCATTTATATTCAATACTAAGCATTGACAACAATATAAAACGTGAATTCTACATCCAAATGAGTATTCACGAAAGATGGAGCGTTCGAACTTTACAAGACCGCGTGGACAGCATGCTTTTTGAAAGAACTGCGATCAGCAAAAAACCCGAAGAAACAATCATTAATGATTTAGCTTTACTCAAAAACGAAAAACTAATTAGTCCGGACTTAACTTTTCGCGATCCGTATTTCTTAGATTTTTTAGGATTACATGACACTTATTCCGAAAAAGACTTAGAAAGTTCCATCTTAGCTCAATTACAAAACTTCATCACAGAGATGGGCAGTGAATTTGCTTTTCTAGCCCGTCAAAAAAGAATCACTATTGATAATGAAGATTTTTATATTGATTTACTTTTTTACCATAGGGGATTAAAATCTCTGGTCGCTATTGATCTAAAACTTGGAAAATTTAAAGCCGGCTATAAAGGCCAAATGGAATTGTATTTACGCTGGTTAGAGAAAAACGAACAAAAAGAAGGAGAAAACAAACCAATTGGATTAATTTTATGCAGTGAGAAATCACCCGAACAGATTAATTATCTAATGCTGGACAATGACGAACAAATCAAAGTCTCAGCCTATTTAACCCAATTACCTGAAAAAAAATTATTATTAGAAAAGCTAGAAAAAGCAATTGCCATAGCAGAAAATAACATCAAAAATAAATGAGTAATTTCAAAAAAATAGTTCCTTTTATATACCCGTATAAAAGATATGCATTCTTAAATATCTTTTTTAATATTTTGTATGCACTTTTTAGCACGCTTTCTTTCATGGCATTAATTCCGATGCTTCAGGTTTTGTTTGACAAAACGAAGAAGAATTATGTGATGCCCACTTATGACGGAATTACCCATGCAAAAGAATTTGCCGAAAACTATCTGAGCTATTACATTACAAAGAATACCGATCCTAATAATCCCGGATTTATACTTTCTGTGATGGTTGCTCTTATCATTTCGATCTTTTTACTGAAAAATTTAGCCGACTATCTCGCTATGTTTTTCATTAATTTTTTACGAAATGGTGTATTGAGAGACATGCGAAATGCATTGTATAAAAAAACATTGGAACTGCCTTTGGCTTTTTATTCTGAAAAAAGAAAAGGAGACGTTATCTCCCGAATCTCTGCTGATGTCAATGAGGTTCAGACTTCGTTTTTAGCCATTTTAGAACTTATCGTAAAAGAACCCTTAACGATTGTTTTTACCATATGTGCTATGTTAATCATCAGCGCTAAACTTACCCTGTTTGTATTTGTTTTTATTCCTGTTTCCGGATATATTATCTCCTTAATCGGGAAACAATTAAAAAAACAGTCGGGTAAAGCTCAACAGGAACAAGGCAGCTTTTTATCGACTATCGAAGAAACGATTGGTGGTTTAAAAGTGGTAAAAGGATACAATGCTGAGAACTATTTCAATACTATCTTTCAAAATTCAACGGAACGTTTTTTCAAACTGTCCAACAGTATTGGAAATCGCCAAAACTTAGCCTCGCCTGCCAGTGAGTTTATGGGAATTACTGTAATTGCAATATTACTTTGGTACGGAGGCCAAATGGTTCTGATTGAAAAAACACTCGACGGTCCCTCTTTTATTGCCTATATGGGATTAGCTTATAATATTTTAACTCCTGCAAAAGCAATCTCTAAGGCTTCTTACGGGGTAAAAAGAGGAAACGCCGCTGCAGAACGTGTTCTTGAAATTTTAGAGCAGGAAAACACCATTACCTCTAAAGACAAAGCAGTTGAAAAAACAACGTTCGACAGTAACATTAGCGTTCAGAATATCAACTTTAAATATGAAGACGAAACTGTTCTGAAAGACTTTTCTCTTGACATCAAAAAAGGACAAACCGTTGCACTTGTTGGACAATCCGGTAGCGGAAAAAGCACAATTGCCAATTTGTTAACCCGTTTTTATGATGTAAACGACGGAACAATTTCGATTGACGGCATCAATATAAAAGATATGAACTTACAGTCTCTTCGCAGTTTGATGGGACTGGTAACTCAGGACAGCATTTTATTCAATGATACCATCAAAGCCAATATTGCCTTAGGAAAACTAGACGCTACAGACGATGAAATTATCGAGGCCTTAAAAATTGCAAATGCTTTTGAATTTGTAAATAACCTCCCTTTAGGTATTTACACCAACATTGGCGACAGCGGAAACAAACTTTCAGGAGGACAAAAACAACGATTATCAATTGCCAGAGCGGTCTTGAAAAACCCGCCAATTATGATTCTGGATGAAGCCACATCAGCATTGGACACTGAAAGCGAAAAATTTGTTCAGGTGGCTTTAGAGAACATGATGCAAAACAGAACTTCAATTGTAATTGCTCACCGACTTTCAACCATTCAGAAAGCGGATGTCATTGTTGTGATGCAAAAAGGTAAAATCGTAGAACAAGGAACTCATGACGAATTGATTGCCCACAACGGAACCTACAACAAACTGGTGACTATGCAATCTTTCGAATCATAAACATAAGTAGACAGGCTTAGCCACAAATTATACAGATTACCACAGATTATTTTTCTCTCAACGAATTAAAATCTTATATTTATCTGTATAATTTGTGGCTTTTTTATTTCGAATATTCTTAAATCCGTAAAAATGTACCTTAATACTTCAAACATAAAACTTCCGGATGACCCGGATACAATTGTCTGGAAATACTTAGACTTATCTAAATTCCTTGATTTATTAATGTCCAAAAAACTATTCATGTCCCGTTCTGACAAGTTTGAGGATCAGTACGAGGGTACTTTTAGCGAGCCAACCTTTGAAGAGATTAAAAAACTGGCCATAGACAATCCTGATTTTTTAAATTACTACAAAACCCATCGCGAACAGGTAGCCATAAGCAGCTGGCACATCAACGAATATGAATCGTTTGCCATGTGGCAGATTTTCACCAAAAACAATGAGGGTTTAGCTATTCAGTCTACCATTAGAAGGTTACAGAATGCTGTAAAACCGGAAAACAATTTCGATCAATACATTGGCGAAGTAAATTATATCGATTACAAAAAAGAATACATTCCGTTTGAAAATTTATTTTTCCCCTTTTTATTTAAGCGCAAAAGCTTTCAATATGAGCGCGAAGTTCGAATTCTTACCGATACTTCAAAAAGTGACATTAAACTAAACGATGGATTAAAAATCAACGTTGACCTAAAGCAATTGATCGAAAAGATCTACATTCATCCAAAATCCGAAAACTGGTACAAAAAACTGGTAATTGATTTAACGGAACGCCTGGGATTTGATCTCGATATTGAGAAATCGGATCTGGAAAGTGATATTTTGATATAGTTTTTTTAAAGGTGCTAAGGTACTGAGATTCTAAGGTTCTGAGTTTTTTCTTATCAGCTGTCAAGGATATAAAAAAGCCATTTAAAAATTGATTAACAATTTTTAAATGGCTTTCATCTTAGTATCTCAGTACCTTAGAACCTTCTAAATAGGCTTATAACTCTTCACTTCCCATTTTTTTGAAGCTAAGTCAATATAGTTATAGTGTAAAACATCATTTTTATCAAACTGCCCGTTTTGATTGGTATCTTCAATCGTTCTAAAATACAAACGATTTCTTGATTCGATTAAATTCCAGTCTACCAATTCCTGAAAATCTTCTGAAACTTTAGTAAAGTGTTCACCACTGATATTACTTAAATACAAGGTCTTAATATCACTAGTATCAATTTTACCATCTTTATTAGTATCTGAGTCGGCCAGAGTATAGACCATAATCTGATTCTGTGTTTTATCAGCAACCGTTTTTAAATAAGTAGCCGTCAAAATCAGGGCTGGTTTATCTGTCAAAGGACGTATGGAATCTGAATCAACTTTCTGAAACTTCAGGTTCTGCAAATAACCCGTGATTTCAAATTCTCCTAAATTAGAGATTGTAAAACTTACATCATTTACACTCGAAGAGCCATAACGGGCTTTTGTTCCTTTTTCAAAAACACGCAAGTCTCCAACCGGATGAATCAAATAACTTGTTCCTTCCATTTGAATCGGCAAATCGGCTATTTCAATCTGTGTAGAATCTGTTTTTGTAACAGTATTCGTTTTACTGGCGGTATCGTAAATTACTTTAGGTTTCTTCACTTCATCCTTACAACTTGTAAGTGTTCCGATGCTTGCCAGGGCTATATAGGTTAAGATCTTTTTCATGTATGCTAATTCTATTAGGATATCAAATATAGTATTTTTGATTGTATTATCTAGTTTTATTGAATTTTACTAGAATCCACTTCTATAAGTTGTTCACGCAGATACTTGCCTGCTTAGTAGAAAGAACGAAATCAATATTTTATAATCTCGCATTCAGCTTCACATTAAAAACCCTTGAGGTCATATAATTTGGAATTGCATACTGGTTTTTAGAATACACATCGCGAACCCAGGTATTGGTAATCGCATTTTGATTATTGAAAAGATTAAAAATTTCAACTCCAACAGACAATTCTTTAAAATTCTTCAACCATTTAGCCTTAGCAACTTTCGTGTTTCCATCTACAAAAACTTTCGCAAAACCAACATCGGCTCTGCGATAATCATTCAATCTCCTTTGATACAGATATGGATCTGAATAGGCCGGTGCTCCTCCGGGTAAACCGGTATTATAAACCAGATTCAAATACAACTTTACACTTGGAATACTTGGCATATAATCCTGAAACAGCATCGCAAATTTCAATCGCTGATCTGTAGGCCTCGCGATATAACCTTTGTTTTCATAGTTTTCTTCAGTTTTTAAATACCCAAAGCTAATCCATGATTCTGTTCCGGGTACAAACTCGCCATTCAGTCTGAAATCAACTCCTTGCGCGTAAGCTTTTGCATTATTATTGGCAACATATCGAATTCTGACATTATCGATCGAATACACATTTACATCCGAAAGCGATTTATAATAAAGTTCTGTAACCCATTTAAAAGGACGGTTCCACATTTTAAAATTATAATCGTTCCCCAAAACGATATGAACGGATTCCTGCGCTTTCACATTTGGATTTACCACACCATTTAAATCCCTAAGCTCTCTATAAAAAGGGGGTTGATGGTACAATCCTCCGGAAAGTCGGAAGAGCATGTCCATATCCCAATCCGGTTTTAAAGTAAATTGGGCACGCGGACTGAAAACGGTTTGAGTCTTACCTTCAACAGCACCTCCTGAAACATTCCAACTCTGAAAACGAGCTCCCAGATTGTACCAAACCTGACTGGATCCTATTTCTGATTTTTTATTCCATTGCGCATATCCCGAAAAGCGGTTTATGGTATTAAAATTTGTCGCTCGTACCTCCTGATACGGTAATAACGGCCCCGTATAAGGCTTATAAGGCTGATTGTTCTTCGGTAAAAAAGCGATAGGTGGATTAATCGAGAATCCAGCCGAATCAATCATCTCCCACTCTACAATTCGATCCCGAATCGATTCACGCGTATATTTCAAACCAAATTCCAACTGGCTGTCATTTTTCCATTCTTTAAAACCTTTGATTTCTGCATTGGCAATTAACGCATCCAAATCATTTCGGGCATGGCTCAATTGCGAACCTATTCCACGAGTGAAATCAACATTTGAGGTGTCTTCATTCTCTATATTACCCAAACGATATTGTGCGAGAATATCAAAATGCTCCTGTTCTATGGTATGAAAAAGGGAACCAATTAATTTCAAAGTAAAAGTAGGTGAAGCTTTGTAAGTCGTTTTCAAGGCACCGAAGTAGGTATTGTACTGATCCCGTTCCCTGCCTTCATAATACACGGCAAGCGCCATCGGTTGATCTATGGTCCCGAATTTTGTCTCACGGGTTAAAGGCTGATACAAATATTTGTTTTGAGAGATATTCCCTAAAAAGCTCATTTGCCATTTTTTAGAAATATCATAATTAACATTGGTCTGAATATCTGCAAAAGTTGGAGTATAATTCGTTTGCGTGTCCTGACTATTCACCAACAAGCTATTATTTCTATAACGAACTCCGGTTACAGCCGACCATTTCTTATTTTTAGAAACCGCATCGACCGATATACTTCCGCCAAGCAAACTGGCTTCAAGCGAAGCGCCAAACTGCGTTGGTTTTCTATAAGTGATGTCTAAAACAGAGGATAATTTATCTCCAAACTTTGCCTGAAATCCTCCTGCCGAAAAGTCAACATTCTGCACTAAATCGGTATTGGTAAAACTCAACCCTTCCTGTTGCCCGGAACGAATTAAAAACGGGCGATAGACTTCGACTTCGTTCACATACACCAGATTTTCATCATAATTTCCACCCCGAACAGCATATTGTGTACTCAGTTCATTATTGGAATTTACACCTGACAGTGTTTTCAAAATATTCTCGATTCCGGCATTGGCTCCCGGTATTTTCTTAATAGTAGCGACATCGACATTTGCGATACCCTGAATCCTCTTCTTACTTTTAGAAGAAACAAAAACTTCTCCCATTTGTTCTTCGGAACTGCTCATTAAGGGATTAAAAACGAAAATCTCATTTGAGGCTAAATGTACGGTCAGACTCATCATTTTTAAAGAGACGTGGGTAAAAATCAACGAAATCTTTTTACCTGAAGGCACTATAATTTCATAAAAACCATCTGAATCAGATTGCGAAACATTCCCGGAAGAACTGATATTTACTCCAGCCACAGGATGTTGCTGCTCATCCAGAATAACACCTTTTACATGAGCCTTCTGAGCAAATGAAATACTGGTCGTGCATAAAAAAAGGAAAACGGCTATTAACTTAATTTGATTCAAGTGTTTGGGTTTTATTTTTGTTGGCTTCTAAAAAAATGAGTCTCAAAGATAGCAGAATTTCCTACATTATCAATCACTTCAATTTTTAAATCATTTGCTCCTTCTGCAAGGAGAGTATCATCAAAAGTATGTGTTATTTTTCTTGATTTACTTTCATATTCAAACAGAATCCAGTTCCCATTAAGATAACCGTTGTACGATTTGATTCCGGAAGAAGCATCATTAATGGTAAATTCTATCTTTTTAACTCCCGTAATCCACTTGTCCTGAATTGGTTTTACGATTTTAATGACAGGCGCTATAGTGTCCAGAACTAATCCAAATTGCCCTAATATTTTTGATTTGGCAGTAAAAACATCTCCTTTTCTCACTGTTCCGTTATAACTGGCAGAGTTTCCGCTAAATCTTCCAATAAAAAGTTTATCCTTCAGGGTTTCCGGAAACGAGCTGTCCTTAATCGTAATGGTAAAATTGGAGTGTACCGGAACGGTATCGTCGTGAACGTAAATACGATTATTTTTAACATCAAAGTTTAAATTAAAATCATCATAAAAAGTTCCAGCCGGAAAAAACACAGACCCATTGTCTTTTTCAAAATTTGAATCTTTATTGGCTTTAATAAAGTATTTTGAAGTTACTGGCTCCTCTTTGACAATTGGCGTTGCCGTGTCGTATTCAACCGGAACAGTAACCGTGCTTAAATTTCCAAAATAATCCGAAACCTCAATTCTATAAGTGGATGCTAAATTAGGTTGGGCCGAAACAATTCCACGTAAGGAATCAGTCTTAATAATGCTCAACGCATAAGGTGTTTTCATAAAGAGTTTCTGAACCCGCTGACCCGACTTTTTATATTTACCATAATCGATAAAAGCATTTATGTATCGCATCTCATCGAAGGAATAGGTATTGAATTGATAATTGTAATTTTGATTTCCGTTCAGAAAAGTAGAAACATTAAAAACACCATTTTTATTAAACGAAACATCATCATAATCTACCGCAGAAATCCCGAAACCAATTCTACCATTGGCTTTTACTTTACCAGCCAGATAAGTCCCGTCTTTCTGCAAGGCGACATTCAGTAACAAAGGCTGTTTGGACTGATTTACCGTTGCATTATCCATCGGATAAACATACACACTCGAAATACCAGGCTTTTTAGTGTCTTTTAGATTTTTATCGAAGCCAAAAAATAGGGGATTAATCACAAATTCTGTTTTAGTATCCCGAATTTCAAAATGAAGATGCGGTCCTTCTGATGAACCTGTATTGCCGGAAAGTCCAATCAGATCACCTTTTGTAACCGGTAGTTCGTTGGGTTTTGGAAACATTTCAATTTCATAGGCCTTTTCTTTATAATGCGTTTTTGTCACATAATCCAAAATGGATCCTACCGGAGTTTGCAAATGTCCATATACCGAAGTGTATCCGTTTGGATGTGTAATGTAGATGCATTTACCGTTGCCGAAAGTCGAAATTTTAATTCTCGACACATATCCGTCAGCAATGGCGTACACCTTTAATCCTTCCCTCTGATTCGTTTTCAAATCAAACCCCGCATGGAAATGATTTGGCCTCAACTCCCCGAAATTACCGGAAAGCTGCATGGGAATATCCAGTGGCGGACGAAAATAATCTTTTGGATATTGCGTCTGCGCAAAAATAAACGGACTAAAAAGCAGGGCAAGTAACGAAAATCTCATAAGTAACATTTTTGCTAAGATAAAAAATTAAGCAGCGAAAACCGAGTATCACGCCACAAAAATACAATCGATTGAATTTCATTCGTTTGTTTATTTTTAATGTAAAAAAATCGATAAAAAATTGCATTAATAAAAAGGAATACTAACTTTGTAGGATTAAGTAATGAATAGGATTTATAATGAGTGTAATTGCCGAAATAATTGATACTCTTGAATATAAAGTCGAAAAGCTTTTTGAGAAATCGAAAGGCTTGGAGCATAATAATCAGGCTTTACAATTAGAATTAGCCAAAGCTGCGCAAATTATCCAGAAACAATCTGAAGAAATTGAAGCTTTGAAAAGGCAACATGAAACACTTAAGATCGCCAATTCGTTACTCGGCAGTGACAACAACAAGAGAGAGACAAAGCTTAAAATAAATTCATTAATTCGCGAAATTGACTACTGTATAGCACAGTTATCCGATTAACCAAGACGACATGGACGGAAAGCTTAAAATTAAAATATCAGTTGCAGACAGAGTTTACCCTTTAACGGTTGAACCTGCTCAGGAAGAAGGACTCAGAAGTGCTTCTAAAAAAATTGATGCTATGATTAAGCAATTCGAAGAAAGTTACGCGGTTCGTGACAAACAAGATGTTCTGGCGATGTGTGCCCTGCAATTTGCATCGCAAGTCGAACAAAAACAAATTGACAATGCGATCGATGGAGAAGAAACTATCGAAAGAATTAAAAGATTAAATGCGCTATTAGATCAATATCTCGAAAATTAAACGTTCTTTTACAACAACTAAGATACTGCCTACATTAGTTCACAATTGGTAAACTCAACACTAACAATTTAGAATGAGCAAATCGTCGCTACTATAGTATGCCATGCTTCGGCTTGGAAACTTGAACAGTGAGTTAGCTCAAAACTTGTCTTTACGAGTTTATTCAAGCAATTAATGTAGGCTTTTTTTATATATAAATTTTTACAAACATGGACATAATAACGATCATTATTTCAGGTATTATAGGAATTGCGGTAGGTTTTGCAATTGCTAAAATTATCGAAAAAAGCAATATTTCTAACCTCATTAAAAACGCCAAAAAAGAAGCAGCTTCCATTTTAAAAGATGCTAATTTAGAAGCAGAAAATATCAAAAAAGATAAAATTCTTCAGGCAAAAGAGCGTTTTATCGAACTAAAATCAGAGCACGAACAAGTTATTTTAGCGAGAGACAAAAAAGTAGCGGAGGTTGAAAAAAGAGTACGCGATAAGGAATCACAAGTTTCTAACGAACTTTCGAAGGCAAAAAAAGTAAACGACGAGTTTGAATCCAAAACACAGGAATACAACAACAAAATTGACGTTTTAGACAAAAAACAAACTGAAGTTGACAAATTACACAAAAGTCAATTGCAACAGCTTGAAGTAATCTCAGGACTTTCTGCCGAAGAAGCAAAAGAACAATTAGTAGAAGGATTAAAAGCCGAAGCTAAAAGCAAAGCAATGTCTCACATTCAGGACACTATCGAAGAGGCAAAACTTACTGCGCAGCAAGAAGCGAAGAAAATTATCATCAATACGATCCAGAGAGTTGGAACCGAGGAAGCAGTTGAAAATTGCGTTTCAGTATTCAACATTGAATCTGATGATGTAAAAGGTAGAATCATTGGACGTGAGGGACGTAACATTAGAGCTCTTGAAGCTGCAACGGGAGTTGAAATCATTGTTGACGACACACCTGAAGCGATCATCCTTTCTTGTTTTGACCCTGTTCGTAGAGAAATTGCCCGTTTATCTTTGCATAAACTAGTAACAGACGGACGTATTCACCCTGCAAGAATTGAAGAAGTAGTTGCTAAAACAGCGAAACAAATTGACGACGAAATTATCGAGGTTGGTAAACGTACTGTTATCGACTTAGGAATTCACGGTTTACATCCTGAATTGATTAAAGTTGTAGGTAGAATGAAATACCGTTCTTCTTACGGACAAAACTTATTACAGCACTCCAGAGAAGTTTCTAAACTTTGTGGTATCATGGCTGCCGAATTAGGCTTAAACGTAAAATTAGCCAAAAGAGCTGGTTTACTTCACGATATTGGTAAAGTTCCGGATACTGAAAGTGATTTACCTCACGCCTTACTAGGTATGCAGTGGGCAGAGAAATATGGCGAAAAAGAAGAAGTTTGCAACGCTATTGGAGCGCACCACGACGAGATCGAAATGAAATCATTACTTTCTCCGATTGTTCAGGTTTGTGATGCTATTTCAGGTGCACGACCAGGAGCGAGACGTCAGGTTTTAGATTCATACATTCAGCGTTTGAAAGATCTTGAAGAAGTTGCTTACGGATTTAGCGGTGTGAAAAATGCATACGCAATTCAGGCTGGTAGAGAACTTCGTGTAATTGTAGAAAGCGAAAAAGTTTCTGATGACAATGCTGCGAATTTATCTTTCGAGATTTCACAAAAAATCCAAACTGAAATGACTTATCCGGGTCAGGTAAAAGTTACTGTAATTAGAGAAACCAGAGCGGTTAATATTGCAAAGTAATCTCAATATATTATTCATAAAAATAAAGGCTATCTTCTAAAACGGATAGCCTTTATTTTTTATATCACTACCACTACGGTCTGGTAATTTACACTTAGCTCATCAGTCTTCGACTTCGCTCAGACTGACACTCAAATCTTCGCTCAGACTGATACCCAAATCTTCGCTCAGACTCACATTTTCGACTTCGCTCAGGACGACAACCTTGATAAACCGTCCTAAATATTGATACTAACATTATCAATAAAACTACTGCCATGACTACTGTCACTGCGACTGAGACTGCAACACCCCCTAAATATCGTTAAAGATAATTTTAAAGCTCGTTCCTACTCCCACTGTACTTTCTACTGAAATACTCCCTTTCATTGCCTCGATTTGATTCCTGGTAATATAAAGTCCAATTCCCCTTGCCTCCTGATTTTTGTGAAAAGTTTTATACATTCCAAACAACAAATCACCGTACACCGCCAAATCGATTCCCAAACCATTATCCGTAATTTTTAACGACTTGTAACCGTCCGGTTCGATTGAAAAATCAAAAACAATAACAGGATCTCTGTCCGGATGCGCATACTTTATAGCGTTTGTTGTAAAATTCAGTAAAACACTTTCCAGATAAGCCGGGTTAAAATTAATTGTCAAATACCTTGGAACATTATTTACAATGGTAACTTTCTTATCCTTGTCATACCCTCTAATCGTTGAAATTGTTTTCTCAATGTATTCTGAAAGCTTTAATGGCGCCACAGCAATATTGATATTACTTTGTGTCTTTACAATCTGGGTTAAATTGGCAATCGTATCGTTCAGATCATTAGAAACAGTTCGCAAATGTTCTAACATTTCGTTTACAGTTTGTTTGTCAACATCCGCGTCAATGAAATCGAGGATCGACTTTATATTTCCGGCCTGCGTATTCAAATTATGTGAAACGATATGTGAAAAATTCACCAATCGGCTATTTTGATCACTGTACAATTTCATCGTTTTTAAGAGCTCCAACTCTTTCTCTTTTTGTAAAGAAACATCAGTATGTGTCCCAATCACACGCAATGGCTTTCCATTTTCATCCCTTTCAATCACCTTTCCACGATCCAGAATCCACTTATAATTACCACTTGAAGTCATGACACGATGGTAATTTTCGTAATATGGGATCTTATTATCAAAATGCTCCTGTATATCCGAATAGTACTTTGGAAGATCCTCGGGATGCACAATCTTATCCCAACGTTCCGGATCATCGAAAATATCAGCGGAATCTAATTCTAAAATTTTTAACGACAATGACGAATAGAAAACCCTATTGGTTACCATATCCCAATCCCAAATTCCGGCAGTAGAGGCCTCTAGAGCAAATTGAAAACGCTCTTCAGAAATACGTAGTTTTTCTTCCTTATCTTTCAATTCCGTAATATCCGAAACATGTCCAAAAAAGCTAACACACCCGTCAGCGGACTGCTCTGTTTTGGCAGAAACCTTGAACCATCGCATCCCTTTTTTAGGTAAAACAGCTCTAAATTCAACATTCCAGGGCTTTGCTTCTTTACGTGCTTTGACTAAAGACTGAAAAAACACATCACGATCCTGAGGAAAAATCCGGTCGTAAATGACCAATTTAATGTCATTGGTAAACTCTTTTACACTAAGTTCAAAAATATCGTCAGCTGATTTACTAACCAGAGGGAAAGTATACCTGTTTTCGCTGTCCACAACAAACTGAAACAGCAGATCCGGCATTTCGGCAAGCAATTTTTTATAAAAATTATTTACCTCTAAGCAATTCTCATTTCCATATAAATCAAAAACCATATATCACTTATTTATGTAGATTGAAATATTAAAACAATGATCCCAATAGTAAAAAACAAAAGCTGAAACTGGCTCTTTTATTCTCTAATTACCACAAAATATTATACAATATATTACTTTTTTGATTTAAAAACGACTTCCGGCTTCAAAAATTACTTCCGTGGATGAAAAGATAACATTACCTCTTTCAAAAAACTCCTGTCTAAATGCACATAAATTTCGGTCGTAGTAATCGATTCGTGCCCTAACATCAACTGAATTGATCTTAAGTCGGCACCATTTTCAAGTAAATGAGTTGCAAAAGAATGTCTTAATGTATGTGGACTAATACTTTTATGGAGGTTAATTTTTACAGCAAGATCTTTTATAATGGTAAAAATCATGGCGCGTGTAAGCTGATTACCTCTCCTGTTCAAAAATAAAGTATCTTCACAACCTTTTTTTATTTTAAGATTCACCCGAATCTCCTTCTGATAAATCTGGATGTATTTCTGAGCGAATTTACCCACCGGAACAAAACGCTCTTTATTTCCTTTTCCGGTAATCTTAACGAACCCTTCTTCAAAAAATAAATCTGAAATTTTTAAAGAAACCAATTCCGAAACCCTAAGTCCGCAGCCGTACAAAGTTTCTAGCATTGCCCTATTTCGTTCACCTTCATTGGTACTCAGATCAATTGCCGCAATAAGAGAATCAATTTCATCTAAAGACAGCGTATCGGGCAATTTCCGCCCTGTTTTAGGAGTTTCGATCAGCTCCATCGGATTGTCGTTTCTGTAATCTTCAAAAACCAGATAATTAAAAAAACTTTTCAATCCCGAAATAATTCTCGCCTGTGATCGTGGATTGACTTCTTTAGCTACCGCATAAATAAACTGCTGAACCGTTTCGTCATCAATCTTTATGGGAGAGATCTCTATACTATTAGTTTCCAGAAAAAGACACAAGCGTTCAATGTCAAAACCATAGTTTTCGATCGTGTTTTTAGACAAACCTCTCTCGATGCGCAAATACGACTGATAATCTTTTATGTAACGGGTCCAATTCATAGCTACAAAGTAAAACATTTTCAGGCATAAAAAAACCTTCCGGATTAGGGAAGGTTACAAATTTTATTATTGGATAAAATTAGAATTTGTAGGCTAAAGATAACGCAAGGTTACTGTTTTTAGCACTATCATAATAATCATCTGAATTATCAATATCTTTATCAGAAAGCGGAGATAATCCGATTGTGTAACGAAGACCTGCTGAAAGGTTATCCGTAAAACTGTATCCGGCTCCTAAGTTAAAACCAAGATCTACCGATCTGGTCAAATCTTTAATGTTATTACCATTTACTTTAGCCGATAACAAAACACCAAGCTGTGGACCCGCTTCAACATTGAATTTTTTATCAATGATATAATACTTCGCAACTACAGGAATATTCAAATAGTTCAACTTAATATCCGTGTCATTCAATGAACCGTCAACTTTAGTTCCCTGAGCAGAAAATAAAAGCTCAGGCTGAATAAAAAATCTTTGAACCACATGAATTTCTGCAAAACCTCCAACGTGAAAACCAACAAGAGCTTTAGTATCTTCAACATCTCCTCCAACTACTGATGAAATATTAAGACCTCCTTTTACTCCGAATCTCGTCTTTTGTGCATTAGCAAAACCAAATACCATTACTGCCATAGCAGCCAAAATTATTCTTTTCATTACAATTTGTTTTTTGAGTTATTCACCCCAAATATAAAGATAACCTTATTAAAAAAGAACTTGGATGCTAATTAATAAATTGTAAATACCGTTTTATGTCTATATGAACAGACCTTTCTTCTTCATTATAACCCAATATCAAATCCAGAATATCAAAATAAACTTACGAAATAAAAAATTTTCAAAACACAATTTGAACTATAAATCTGACTAAATAATAAATACAACCTAAAAAACCGATCACAAATAAACTTCTTAAATAGAGCCAATTACAAGCCTAAAACCAATAAAAATGGGAAATTTAGTAATTATTTAAACCAAAATATAAAACAATAAATTCCTAATTCTGTAGTTTTGACTAATAAATAACATTAAAAAAAAACAAATTTTAAAACCACTTTTATGAAAAAGATAATCTTAGCAGCTGTATTGTTTATTGCAACTTCAGCTACAATTCAGGCGCAATTAGTACAATTTGGAGTTAAAGCAGGGGTTAACTTTGCAAGCCAACCAGGAGACGCATCATTACGAGGTGTAGCATTTGACAAAGAAGGAATCACAAGTTATCATGTTGGTGTCGTTGCAGAAGTTAAATTGTTAGAAAAATTCTCGATTCAACCAGAACTTTTATATTCTACTCAGGGAGCAACTTACAAATTTAAAGATGCTCAACAAGACTTTAAAAACGAATTAGCTTATTTATCTGTTCCTGTAATGGCTAAAATTTATATGACAAAATCATTAAGTCTGGAAGTTGGACCACAAGCTTCCTTTTTAGTTAGTCAAAAAAAAGATGTACGATTTAATGATGCTAATACATTTGACTTTGCTCTTAATGCTGGATTAGGATTAAAAATCACCAAAAGTATTTTTGTTCAGGGCCGCTATAGTTTAGGTTTAACAGATGCTTCATCTAGTGCAGATGTTAGAAACTCTGTAGTTCAGTTATCAGCAGGGTTCTTATTCTAAAAAATATATCACATACTTTTACCAAAACCGTTCTATTAATTGGAACGGTTTTTTTATTTTTACAACTGTTCAATGGCGATGGCAAAAATCAATGGCAATGGCAATGTCAAAATTCAATGATACTATCAATCGTTTCACATTTTACATATTACATTTTACATATCACACCTTACTATCCATGAAAATCTGCATCATCAACGGACCCAATTTGAATCTTTTAGGAAAAAGAGAACCGGAAGTTTACGGAAGTCAAACTTTTGAAGATTATTTTGCAACGTTACAGGACAAATTCCCAAACATTGAACTTTCCTATTACCAAAGCAATATTGAAGGCGAATTGATTGGAAAAATTCAGGAATGTGGTTTTACTTTTGACGGAATTATTCTGAATGCCGGAGCCTACACTCATACCTCTATAGGATTGGGAGATGCCATGAAAGCCGTTACAACTCCGGTAATCGAAGTACACATTTCGAACACCTACGCCCGTGAAAGTTTCAGACATCAATCGTATTTATCCGGAAATGCTAAAGGTGTTATCCTTGGTTTCGGACTAAAAAGCTACGAACTGGCCATTCAGTCTTTTCTATGAGATATGAGATGTAAGATGAGAACCGTGTAGGATAGGTAACTATTACCAATAAATAATTTTGATTAACGATTTTTGATTCTTAAGTCGTGACCAAATGTATTATGTTCCTGGATTTACTATTTAAACAAATACAACATTTCAGATCACATTTCACACTTAGCATCTTACATTTAACAAATTTTTAATAGCCTCATTTTTAACTTATTCTATTTTTGTGAGAGATACGACTCTCATGAAAAACTATACTTTACTTGCCTTTTTATTCTTTTCCGTTTCAAATTTCGCCCAAATTAAGGGAACCGTAACCGATGAAAAAGGGACACCTTTGCCCTTTGTATCCGTCTTTGAAGAAAACACCTATAGCGGAACGACTTCTAACGAGCAGGGAAAATACCAGCTTACCGTAAAAGAGCCGGGCAAAAACAAAATCGTTTTTCAATACCTGGGATATAAAACTCAAAAAATAACAATTCCTGCTGACGCAAAAACGACACTGCCGGATGTGAAAATGTCTGAGGAAAGTTTTGCTTTAAATGAGGTGGTGATTGACCCTAAAAACAATCCTGCCAACGCCATTATTAAAAGTGCTATGGCGGCCAAAAAAGACAACTCCGACAAAATTGCGCGATATACCGCCGATTTCTACTCCAAAGGAATGTTTAAAGTCAAAGACTTACCTAAGAAGATTTTGGGACAAAAAGTAGATCTGGGTGACGATCTTGCATCAAATTTAGATTCTACCGGAACTGGTATTTTATATTTATCCGAAACCATTTCTAAGGTTACTTTTGAAAAACCTAACAAATTAAAAGAACGCATTATCGCTTCTAAAATCTCGGGAAACAATAGAGGATATAGCTACAATACTGCTTCACGGTCGACTTATGATTTTTATGAAAACACGATAAACTTCGACACCAAACTCATTTCTCCTATTGCCGACAATGCTTTCGCTTATTATAAATACAAACTCGAAGGTACTTTTTTTGACGACAATAAACAGCAGATCTATAAAATCAAGGTAATCCCAAAACGCGATAAAGAACCTGTTTTTGAAGGCTACATTTACATTGTAGATGACAGCTTTGCCATTTACGCTATCGATTTGGACATCAAAGGCTATCGCATGAAAAACGAATTCACGGAGGTAATGAATCTAAAACAAAATTTTACCTACAATACACAAAATAAAATCTGGATTAAAAATGCACAAACCTTAGATTTCACTGCCGGTATTTTTGGTATTAAATTCTCCGGAAAATTTGCTTATATATATTCCAATTACGACTTTCCTGCTTCGTTTGAAAACAAAACATTCGGTAATGAAATTGTCTCTTTCGAACTCAACGCAAACAAAAAGGATGATACTTTCTGGAACAACATTCGTCCAATTCCTCTAACCATTGAAGAAAGTACCGATTACACTAAAAAGGATAGTCTGCAAATAATCAGAAAATCTCAAAAATATACGGACTCCGTTGATGCCAAAAACAACAAATTTAAAGTTCTGGATGTCTTAATGGGCTACGATTATAAAAATACTTACAAAAGACATTCTTTCGAATATAAAGGATTGTTGAATTTGGCCTCGCTAAGTTTTAATACCATTCAGGGATTTAATCTGGATTCCGGTTTCTCTTTTAAGAAATGGAGTGAAGACGAAAGTAAAACGACTTCGTTAAGTACCACTTTTAATTATGGCTTTTCAGATGAACACTTTAGGATTACCGGAGAATTCACTCATAAATTCAACAATATAAATCACGCTACGATTAGTGCCTCAGGGGGGACTAAAGTAGCACAATTCAATAGTGCCGAACCCATAACCAAGTTGATCAATTCTATAAGTTCTTTATTTTTTAAAGACAATTACATGAAACTGTATAATTTAGAGTTTGCACAGATCAACTATTCGCAAAACGTTCTAAATGGTGTCAGTCTCAATGCAAAATTGGGTTATGAGCAGCGAAAACCGCTTTTTAACACCACCGATTATTCTTTCTTCAAAAGAGATGACTTATACTCTTCCAACAATCCATTAGCTCCAAACGATTTCACCACTCCTGCATTTGAAAAACATCATTTGTTCAAAACAGCTTTAAGTGCCCGAATTAACTTTGGAAACAAATACATTTCGAGACCAGATGGAAGATATAATTTTAAAAACGACAAATTTCCAACACTCTTCTTAAATGTTGAGAAAGCCTTTGCAGCAAGCGAAAAGAAATATGAGTTTGAAAAAATAGGAGCGGCAGTTCTCTACGATTTATCATTGGGTAATAAAGGCGTTTTAGGAATGAGTTTTAAAGCCGCCAAATTCTTTAATGCTGATAACATTTCGTTTGTCGATTACAAACATTTTAACGGAAACCAGACTCACATTGGCACAAGCAGCCGTTACCTGAATGTGTTCAACCTGATGCCTTACTACACCAACAGCACCAACGACAGTTATTTCGAAATGCATTTGGAACACAACGACAAAGGCTACATTATGAATAAAATCCCGCTTTTGAATCTTTTAAAATCAACGATGAACATTGGTTTTCATTCACTGGCCGTACCGAACAGAAAACCTTACACTGAGTTTACTGCTGGTTTAGACAATTTAGGATTTGGGAAGTTCAAAATCTTCAGAGTAGATTATGTTCATTCTTACCAGGGAGGCATTCAGCAAAATGGCGTTGTCTTCGGATTGAAGATTTTGAATGTTCTAGACTAGGAAAAGTTACTGAGAAACTAAGGTTCTAAGATTCTAAGTTTTTCCTTAGCATCTTAGAACCTTAGCCACTTAGAGTATTTCCCCTCAATATAATCATCTCCTATTCTATAGGAAGAATCCAGCAAAATGATTTGAAAAAGTTACCGAGAAACTAAGGTTCTAAGATTCTAAGTTTTTCCTTAGCATCTCAGAACCTTAGCATCTTAGGTCCTTAGCCACTTAGAGTCTTTCTCCTCAATGATAATCATCCGGTTCAATATGAATCAACACATTGCCCAATTGCGGAATTTTTTCTTTTAAGGTATCCTGTAGTTTGTGTGATAACTCATGCCCTTCTTTCACCGAAATTTTAGCCGAAACTATGGCATGAAGGTCTACGTGATATCGCATTCCTGCTTTACGGATAAAACATTTTTCGGTACCCAGAATACCCGGAACTGTTAAAGCCTTTACACGGATTTCTTCGACTAAATCATCGTTCAGATTTTCGTCCATAATTTCACCCAAGGCTGGTCTGAAAATTTTATAACTGTTGTATAAGATAAAAAAAGCAGCAAAAAGCGCCGCCCAGTCATCTGCTGATTCATACCCCTGCCCCATAATCAAGGCAATCGAAATTCCGGCAAACGCCGCTACTGAAGTGATCGCGTCACTACGATGGTGCCAGGCATCTGCCGCCAATGATGAGCTGTTGGTTTGTTTGCTTCTTTTCATTACCAAACGAAATGAATATTCTTTCCATATGATAATAGCTCCCAAAACATAAAGTGTCCAGGTTTTTGGTAAATCATGCGGAGTCTGGATATTAGCAATACTCTCATATCCGATAATAGTCGCTGAAGTAATCAGAAAACCAACCACCAAAAACGTAATTAAAGGTTCTGCCCGACCGTGACCATAAGGATGATTTTCGTCTGCTGGTTTATTCGAATACTTAATTCCGAACAGGACCAAAAATGACGAAAATATATCGGTTGTCGATTCGATTGCATCGGCAATTAGGGCATATGAATTGCCAAAAAAACCTGCCAGCCCTTTTAAGATGGCTAAGCAGGTGTTTCCTATAATACTGAAATAAGTAGCTTTTACAGCTTTTTGTTCATCTGTCATTTAACTACGTTTATACTTTTTTTTGCCACGAATTCACGAATTATACAAAAAAGTATAATCTTAGTTTAAACTCGTGAATTCGTGGCAAATATTTCTACGCTTACGCTCTCACGATTTTTGCTCCAATGGCTCTCAAACGCTCATCGATACGTTCGTAACCACGGTCAATTTGCTCGATATTTTGAATCGTACTTGTTCCTTTTGCTGAAAGAGCGGCAATCAACAATGAGATTCCTGCACGAATATCAGGAGACGACATGGTTGTTGCTTTCAGTTGAGACTCAAAATTATGTCCCATAACCACCGCTCTGTGCGGGTCGCATAACATAATTTTTGCTCCCATATCGATTAATTTATCTACGAAAAACAAACGGCTTTCAAACATTTTCTGGTGAATTAAAACATCGCCTTTGGCTTGTGTTGCTACAACCAAAACAATACTCAATAAATCAGGAGTAAATCCTGGCCATGGTGCATCAGCAATAGTTAAAATAGAACCATCAATATCCGTTTTTACTTCGTATCCGTCTTTATGAGCAGGAATGTAAATATCGTCATTGCGTTTTTCAATGGTAATTCCCAATTTTCTAAATGTGTTTGGAATTAAACCTAAATTTTCCCAGCTTACATTTTTGATTGTAATTTCGCTTTTTGTCATCGCCGCAAGACCAATCCATGAACCAATTTCGATCATATCCGGAAGAATTGTGTGCTCACATCCACCAAGGCTTTCCACCCCTTCAATAGTCAATAAGTTTGAACCTACTCCGGTAATTTTAGCTCCCATAGAGTTTAACATTTTACACAACTGCTGTAAGTAAGGCTCACACGCAGCATTGTAAACAGTTGTTGTTCCTTTTGCCAAAACAGCAGCCATGACAATGTTTGCTGTTCCGGTTACTGATGCCTCATCAAGCAGCATATCTGTTCCGGTAAGACCTTCTTCAGGAGATTCTACTCCATAAAAATGATCTTCTCTGTTGTATCTGAATTTTGCTCCAAGATTAATGAAACCTTCGAAGTGTGTATCTAATCTGCGACGCCCAATTTTATCTCCTCCAGGTTTTGGAATATATCCTTTACCAAAACGTGCCAAAAGCGGTCCAACAATCATAATAGATCCACGAAGAGCTCCACCTTCTTTTTTGAAAGCTTCAGTTTCCAGATAACCTACATTAACCTCATCTGCCTGAAACGTAATCGAACCTGGCTCATTTCGTTGGATTTTCACACCTAAATTACCCAATAAAGTAATTAATTTATTGATGTCAATAATATCGGGAATATTATTAATTCTCACTTTATCCCCCGTTAAAAGCACGGCGCATAAAATTTGTAATGCTTCATTTTTTGCTCCTTGCGGAGTGATTTCTCCTTTTAAAGGTGTTCCTCCTTCGATTTTAAAAATTCCCATATTTCTTTTTTAGGTTCTAAGGTTCTGAGATTCTCAGGTTCTAAGACTCTAAGAAAAAATCTTAGTACCTCAGTCCCTTAGCATCTTAGCTACTTTTTTACTTCTGATTATTATTTTTCTGAAAAGGTTTCGGTTTTCCTGGACCTTTATTGTTTTTATTGTTTTGGATTTTTGGTTGTCCTGCCGGTGTAATCTTATTCGACATACGCTTATTGGTACGCAATAAATCAGTTGTATTTAAAAGCTCTTCTGAACTTTGAAGCAAATTGATTTTACCTCCCGACAACTCATACAGATGCTCAAAAATCACATCGTCTTTTACGGTATCCTTGTTCCAGCTTAAATAAGACTTTTTCATGTGATTGGCAATCACCATTACCAAAGCATTTTTCATCTCGCCATCTTCCCATTTATTGGCAACATCGATCATGTACTTGATATTGTTTCCGTAAAATCTGTATTTTGGAAAATTCTGCGGATACTGTAAAGCATCCGGTTTTAACTGCAAAACATCACGAGACGGAATTGGGTACGGCGAATCAACATTCAATTTGAAATCAGACATAATAAAAAGCTGATCCCATAATTTATGCTGAAAATCCGGCACATCCCGCAAATGCGGATTCAGACTTCCCATTACCTGAATAATGTATTTAGCAGCTTTGTTGCGTGTTTCGGCATCTTCAATTGCAGTAGCCTGATCGATCAATTTTTGCAAATGACGACCGTATTCCGGAATGATTAACCGTTGTCTTTCAGAATTGTATTCTAAATTAAAAACAACGTCATTCGCACTTTCTTTTTTATATTTTTCGTTCATAAGTTATAATGAAACTATACCTTCTATGGTAGAAACTTCTTTGTATTTGCTAATCACCTGCTCAGCACTATGCATGGTAACATCAACCGAAACACTGGTAAATTTACCGGTTTTAGATTTTGTGGTTTTGATAACCGCTCCCATACTGTCAAAAGCTTTTTCAACTCGCTCAACATTATCGTCTACTGAAGGAACTATGAATTTATACAAGTATTCTGCTGGCCAGGTATTTGAATTGTCTAACTCAACTTTTAATCTTTCGTAAAATTCAGCGGTGTTTTTTTCTTTATCGTTCTCCATTCGTAATTAAAAATAAACGCAAATATACGGTTTTGATTTCAGACTTTCGGTTTTAGATTTTAGATTTTTCAGAAGGAAATAATGATTGTTTTTTTACTACAAATTCCACTAATTATCACTAATTAAAACAACAGATAAAAACTGTAGTTTTTGCACCATTTTAAAACAAGTTACTACCTAAAAAAGCAGCTGAAATTAGTGGAATTCGTGGCAAACTTTTATATTTGAAAAACTTCACACCTTTGCTCCCGATAGCTATCAGGATTACGGGATTGAACCACACCACAATGAAAAAAATTATCATCTTTCTTTTTACTACTCTCACTTTTCACAACATTCACGCACAGGAAATTAAAACTTTAACCTATTTCCAAAACGACACACTCAGACTGGATTTAGATTTATACCTGCCCCAAAAAAAAACAAATGAAAAAACTCCATTAATCTTATTCGCATTTGGAGGAGGTTTTTCGGGTGGAGAACGAACCAGTGAAAAAGATTTTGGCCTTTTTATGGCGAAAAACGGCTACGCGGTTGCCAGCATCTCCTACAGCCTGTACATGAAAGGAAAAGATTTTGGCTGTAAAGGCACTTTAACCGAAAAGATAAAAGCAATTCAAATTGGCGTTAGTGATATGTGGCAAGCCACCTCATTTTTAACTGAGAATGCAGCCCAATACAATCTCGACACCTCAAAATTCTTTATTTCAGGGATCAGCGCAGGTGCCGAAATTGGCTTTCACGCTTCTTTCTGGGATTACAAACTGATGAATTTGTACCCAAACAATTTATCTCCTGATTTCAAATATGCCGGTTTCATTGGAGGCTCGGGTGCTATTATGGACATTAATCTAATTACCAAAGAAAAAGCGATTCCAATGTTGTTAGCACACGGAAACAACGACGAAACGGTTCCTTACAATGCAGGCTCGCATCGCTCCTGCCTACCAAATGCTTCTGGCTGGCTGATTTTATTTGGATCTTATGCCGTATACAATCACATGAAAGACTTACACAAAAATATAGAATTGATTACTTTTTGTGGAGGCGGACACGAATTTTCGGGATATTTATTTCATGAAGGACAACAATATGTTCTGGATTTTGTAAATAACGTTTTGAAAGGCAAAAAAATCGAATCGCATTTGATTATTCCTTCACAAAAGAAAAGCCCCGGGAATTATTTGTTTTGTGAATAATCATTTCACCCCAATGGGGGTTCTATAAATATTACGTCCCGATGGGACTTATCAATATTTTCTAAGATATATTGGCTTTTCAAAAAAATCCTGAAATCTAGACATCTTTTGAAACTGCTCCAGCGCAGCACAATATCTCTAACGAATACGATTTCCCAATACCAAAAGCTCCAACGGAGCGATATATCCCGGCTAAAATTTATTTCTCCCCAATGAGGGTCCTATAAATATTACGTCACTTCGGAGCTTCTTGAAATTCAAAAAACAAAAGATTTTTAACAAACCGCCGAAGCTTACATTTATTTTAAATTGCGAAATCGTTCGTTTAAGGCAAAATAATCTTTTTAAATACCAATAAGTTTAGGTAAATTTGCGCTTTATTTTTAGAAAGTGCAAAAACAAATTATAGTTCTCATTGGTGGCCCGGGAACGGGAAAATCTACTCTAATCAACGAATTGGTAGCTCGTGGCTACTGCTGTTACCCTGAAATTTCAAGACAAGTTACACTCGAAGCGCAACAAAGAGGCATCGAGCAATTATTTTTAGAACAACCTTTATTGTTCAGCGAAATGTTATTGAATGGCCGAATTAAACAATTTGAAAATGCGATTGAAGAACCTCACAATGTAGTTTTTATCGACCGTGGAATTCCCGATGTTGTAGCTTACATGGATTACATTAATGATGATTATCCTGAAAGTTTTGTAAAAGCCTGTAAGGATTATAAATATTCAAAAACTTTCATTTTACCGCCATGGGAAGAAATTTACGAAAGCGACACCGAGCGTTACGAAAATTTTGAGCAGGCCGAAAAAATCCAAAAACACCTTGTTGATACCTATAAAAAATATGGCTACGACTTAATTGAAGTACCTAAAGATACGGTTGAAAACAGAATTCTTTATATCTTAGATAAAATTTAGGCAGGCGTTTAAAGTTGCAAAACTAGAAACTGATTTCTAAATTTTTTAACTTTAAAACACGACCAATGCCACAAGCACAGGAAATTCTTTCAAAATACTGGAAACACGACAGTTTCAGACCGATGCAAAAGGAGATTATTGACTCTGTTTTGGACGGTCAGGATACCTTTGCCCTGCTGCCAACAGGTGGAGGAAAATCGATTTGTTTTCAGGTTCCAAGTATGATACTGGAAGGCATTTGCTTAGTCATTTCACCTTTGGTTGCTCTTATGAAAGATCAGGTTGCCAACCTGCAGAAACGCAACATAAAAGCTATTGCACTAACAGGAGGTATTCATACCGAAGAAATTATAGATCTTCTTGACAATTGCCAATACGGCAATTACAAGTTTTTATATCTTTCTCCCGAAAGACTGCAATCAGACTGGATACTGGAACGCATTAAAAACCTTCCGATTAATCTAATTGCAATCGACGAAGCGCATTGTGTTTCACAATGGGGACACGATTTTCGCCCTGCCTATCTGAAAATTTCAGAACTTAAAAAATATTTTTCAAAGATTCCGTTTTTAGCTTTAACTGCAACAGCAACACCCAGAGTCATCGAAGACATTAAAACAGAACTGGGATTAAAAGACCCCGTACTTTTTCAGCAATCTTTTGAAAGAAAAAATATTGCCTACATGGTTTTTGAAGTCGAAGACAAGCTGTATCGCACCGAACAAATCTTAAAGAAAAACCCGCAGCCCTCTATTATATATGTACGAAATCGAAAATCGTGCATCAACCTTTCCACTCAATTACAATCATTAGGTTTTACTGCAACCTATTACCATGGCGGACTTTCGGCTAAAGAAAAAGACAAAAACATGCAGCTTTGGATGTCGGAACAAGCACAGGTTATTGTAGCGACTAATGCGTTTGGAATGGGAATCGACAAAGACAATGTAAAAACAGTCATTCACACACAACTACCCGAAAACTTAGAAAACTATTATCAGGAATCCGGAAGAGCCGGACGAAATGGAGAAAAAGCTTTTTCGGTATTGCTCTTTAATAATTCAGATGCCACTCAAACTGAACAGCAGTTTTTAAGCATTCTGCCCGATAAAAAGTTTCTAAAAGCAATGTATATAAAACTCTGTAATTATTTTCAAATTGCGTATGGAGAAGGTTTAGACGAGTCCTTTTCTTTTAAACTAAATAACTTTTGCAACAAATACGATTTCCCCACTTTAAAAACATACAATGCATTGCAGTTTTTAAACCAACAGGGAATCATTACTTTGTCGCAGGAATTCTCAGAAAAAATTACTTTACAATTTATAATCGAATCCAAAGAGGTGATTCGATACATGAATCTCAATCCAAACGACGAGGAAATTATATTAGCAATTCTAAGAACTTACCCCGGAGTTTATGACATCAAAACTCCTTTTAATCTTTCGCTGATTGCAAAAAAATCACACCATACAGAAGAACAGGTTTTATCTCTTTTAGAAAAATTAAAAGAGAAAGAAATTATCGAATACAAAGCCAAAAACAACGATTCAACTGTGTTATTTAATGAAGTGCGTGAAGACGAATTAACTATAAATCGCGTTTCTAAATATCTGGAAAAACAGAATGAACTCAAAAAAGAACAACTTTCTTCCGTCCTCTATTATATAAAAGAAAACAAAACCTGTAAAAACAGATTGATTCTGGATTATTTTGGAGAAGAAACCAACGAAAATTGTGGCGTTTGCTCCTATTGCATTACGCTAAAAGGCAAAATCACTGAAGCCGATTCGATTGCAGATAAAATTCTGTATTTGCTAAAATCAACCGCTTTGACTTCTAGAGAAATTCAGTCTCAAATTAAAATGGATGCCAATGATATTATTTTGGTACTTCAGAAATTATTAGAAAACAATCATATCACCATACTGGCGAACAATAAATACACTTTAAAATCATAATGGAAAAATTGAGAATTATTTTCATGGGGACTCCCGAATTTGCTGTCGGCATTTTGGACACCATTCTTAAAAACAACTACGATGTTGTGGGTATAATTACTGCGGCAGACAAACCTGCAGGACGCGGACAAAAAATAAAATACTCAGCAGTAAAAGAATATGCATTGGCAAATAACCTTACGTTACTTCAGCCAACAAACTTAAAAGACGAGACTTTTTTAGCGGAGTTAAAAGCGCTGAATGCAAATTTACAAATTGTAGTTGCCTTCAGAATGCTTCCAAAAGTCGTCTGGGAAATGCCGGAATTTGGAACATTTAACCTTCACGCTTCTTTATTACCAAATTACCGTGGTGCCGCACCAATTAACTGGGCCATTATTAACGGAGAAACCAAAACTGGAGTCACCACCTTCTTTATCGATGACAAAATAGATACCGGAGCAATGATCCTGAATTCGGAAATTGCAATTGAGCCGGAAGAAAATGCCGGACAATTACACGACCGACTTATGGCATTAGGAAGCGAAACTGTTATTGACACTTTAAAAGTTATTGAAAGCAGAAATGTAAAAACTACCATTCAGGAAGACACCGCCGAAATAAAAACCGCTTACAAATTAAACAAAGAAAACTGCAAAATCGACTGGACCAAATCCGGTGCCGAAATCAACAATCTCATTCGCGGTTTAAGTCCGTATCCTGCATCCTGGTGCTTTTTAAAAGACAGAGAAGAAGAACAAACCATCAAAATATATGAGGCAAAACTGCTTCCTGAGACACATTCTCACGAAGCTGGAAGTCTGATTTGCAGCAAAAAAGAAATCAAAGTTGCAGTTAAAGATGGTTACATTCAACTTTTGAGTTTACAGCTGCCCGGAAAAAAAAGAATGCAGGTAGCAGAATTACTCAATGGAATCACTTTTTCTGAAAGTGCCAAAGTCTATTAAGGTCAATAAAACAGGGGTTTCTACCTGATTTTGACCAACTAACGCTCTGCTTTATGAACAAAAAAAGCAAGTTATTAACAATTTTTACTAAAAATAAAGAAAACACTTGCAAGGAACGGATTTCCTATTAAATTTGTGTATTAACAATTTTTTTTAACCAACAATTAATAACTAATATTATGAACAAATCAGAATTAATCGATGCTATCGCTGCTGATGCAGGAATCACAAAAGCTGCGGCAAAATTAGCTTTAGAGTCATTTTTAGGGAACGTAGGAGCTACTCTAAAGAAAGGTGGGAGAGTTTCATTAGTAGGTTTTGGATCATGGTCTGTATCTGCTAGAGCTGCAAGAGACGGTAGAAACCCACAAACAGGAAAAACTATTCAAATCGCTGCGAAAAATGTTGTAAAATTCAAAGCTGGAGCTGAATTAGAAGGTGCAGTGAACTAAGTAAGAAAGTTCTCTAAACTAATAATATAATCAAAACCCTTCTTATGAAGGGTTTTTTTTTGCGCTTCAACGATTTTATTTGGGATTTTAGAAATTTTATGATTAAATTTAATAAAAATTGTAGCCGTATGATTTCAGAAAAATTAAAAAAAGGACACCTGCTTATTGCCGAGCCTTCTATAATTGGAGATTTATCATTTAATAGATCGGTAATTTTATTAGCAGACCATAACAAAGAAGGATCAATAGGATTTATCATTAATAAACCTTTAAAGTACACTATTAATGACCTGATTCCTGAGATTGAAGCCTCTTTCAAGATATATAACGGAGGTCCTGTTGAACAGGACAACCTTTATTTTATTCACAATATTCCAGAGTTAATCCCGAATAGTGTTGAGATTTCTAATGGAATTTATTGGGGAGGTGATTTTGAATCGACCAAGGACTTAATAAACAACGGATCTATCAGTAAAAATAACATTCGTTTTTTCTTAGGGTATACCGGTTGGGATGAAAATCAGCTTGAGAATGAAATGCAGGGGAACTCCTGGATTATTGCCGATAATAATTATAAAAATAAAATTATCGGAAAATCAACCACCCATTTCTGGAAAGAGCAAATCATTGAACTTGGAGGCGATTACCTTATCTGGTCAAATGCACCTGAAAATCCATATCTGAATTAATTTTCAGAAATGGATTCATTCAGCTTTTGTAACAACAGCTGAGCCAAATTACTTGTAAAGTCCTTTTTTCGATATTTCGTGATCGGCTGTATCCCCATGATCACATTAGTCAGAAATAACTCATCAGCTTTTTGAAGATCAAATGGTGAAATTATTTCCTCCACTACTTCTATGCCCTCTACTTTTTTAGCCAAAGCTAAAATCTGCTTGCGCATCACACCGTTCAGACAACCTTCAGAAACCGGTGGAGTTATAAGTTTTTTACCCATAACCATAAATAAATTCCCCTGTAATACCTCAACTACATTTTTTGTATCGTTAAGTAAAATACAATTGGCCAGACCATTTTCATGAGCAAAAACACTTCCGGTAACATTTATCATCTTATTAGTAGTTTTGATCGACGACAACAATTGCTTCGTCACATAAAAATCTTTATACAAATCCACTTCGTATTCAGCTGAATTTAAAGCATATAAAACATCTTCAAGTACTGTTGCATGAATCAAATACGAAACCTCATTTGTTTTAGGCAAATAAAGTCCGCCCTCTTTTCTAAAAACAGTAATTCTGGCTCTGGCTGATGCCGAAATTCCTTTTTGCTGAACGAGGTTTAAAATCTGCTCTTCAAAATATTCCATGGTAAAATTCATCGGAATTTCCATTCGAACCACACGCATGGAAGCCATTAATCTGAAATAATGATCTTCTAGGAACAAGATTTTATTATTGATAATTTTTACTGTTTCAAAAACACCATCTCCGTATAAAAATGCGCGGTTTTGAGTTAATATATTATCTTCTTCTGCTACTATATTTCCGTTAAAATTAATCATAAAAAAACCCTGAATTTTGTTCAGGGCAAATATAAGGTATAAAATAGAATTTTACTAAACAGATCCAATAAGATGTTTCAGGTCTGAGATCTGATTCTCCCACAGTTGTTTAGCTTCTCCTACTTCTTCTTTATCAGCGAAATCAACTACCATTAACGATACGTCTTTGGTAAGTTCATCAACCAGAATATGCAATTCAAAAAAATACTCCGTGTCTTTACTACTTTCATCCACCCATTTGAATTTGACTTTTTCACCTGTTTTTTTGGAAGCCAAACGTGCTTTTTCCTGTGAGTCATTCCAGATAAAAGTAAAAAATTCTCCTCTTGAATTCACATTATCAGCAAACCATTCTGATAATCCTGACGGAGTTGATATATATTGATACAATAGTTGCGGCGAAGAATTGATCGGAAACTCGATTTCGTAACGTATTTTTGGATCCATGTGCTACTTTTAATTTTTTTGGAAATATAAGAATATATGTCCAAAAACAACACATTTTTAAAAATATTTTTTTTTCTTCATTTTATGCTTGTATGCTTTAATATTATTTCTATCTTTGCACCCGCAATGAGGAACACGGTTCTACTTGCAGTCTTGGCGAGGTAGCTCAGTTGGTTAGAGCGCAGGATTCATAACCCTGAGGTCACGGGTTCAATTCCCGTCCTCGCTACAAAAAATAAACCCCTAATCATCAATTGATTAGGGGTTTTTATTTAAATTTACACCCTCTCTAACCAGTTGATTTAGAATGAGGAAATTAAAAAAAGCAACTGGAATTCGAACAATGTAAACAATACGACAGCGGACTTCAGACTTTATACTTCTTCTTTTTTTATAAGAAAAGTATGCGGACAGTTCAGAATAGTATTTTATAAGCTAAATCATTTATAAAAACATGGATATAGTTAAATTTAAAATCACGTCAAAAACGATAAAAGTAGAAGTACGCAATTCGAATAACTACGTTTTTAATTTCAACACTGCTTTAGAGATTGAAAAAGAAGACAGAGAGGTTTTATTAAGACTGTACAATGCCCTGGACCTTCTTTTTAAAAAAGAAACTCATCCTGAGATTAAAAACTATATTTCACCTAATCAAACTAACATTTTGGATCAGATTTCTGCTGCTGATAATCTGGAGCAGGAAAAATAAACCATCGTTAGTATATCATTGAAAATTTATTTTCTAAAAAGAGGAAGTCTGCACACCGTGAGATTTTCTCTTTTTTTTTGTTTTTTTGTTAGATTCTAAACAATTTCAGAACATCCAAATTCTAATCTCCGGCTTTTGTTATTCAAAAATAACTTCTCCAAAACCTTAATCTGAGGCTCACACTGTCTTTTACGAGACGAAAATCAAAAACTTACTTCAAAATCCAAACCAAAATCAGGTATTTCTACTTAGTGAATTCATCTATTAAAAAACGATTTTTGTTGCGAATTACGTGAAACCGTAAGTTATTCTCTGAAAACTGATATAACTTAGCGTATTAAAAAGAATAAAAATCACAAAAAGAAAACTATAATACTTAACCATAAAATAAAAACCAAAAAAACGAACCATGGAAAAACTTTGGTGTTGGCGTTGCAAAACAGAAGTTCCTATGTTACATACAGAAGAATATCAAATTGCAACTAAACTCTATCGTAATGGCTTTGAACATGGAAAATGTAATATGACCAGAACAGAGCGATTCAGTGAACTTCTAAATTACTATAAAGAACTAACCGGATTTAAAGAAACCAATCCCAATGCTATTATGCATCATCGAATTGATCTTTACGGTCCGCCTTGTGAATGTTGTTCTAAACCTTACCGAACTCCTCAGGCAAAATTTTGTGCAGCCTGTGGACACAAAAGAACAGCTACAGTAACCAACAGTAATCACACCTTTACAGAGGAGGAACAAAAATGGTGGCAAAAACTACTGGAATCAAACACCATTAGTCAGCCAGTGCTTGCTGTTAGTACTTTAATTGCAAAACTGGATTTAAATTTATAAAAATCAAAAAAACGAAATCAATCCTGGAATCCATTTTTAGTTGTACTAAAAGTGGATTTTCTGCTTTCAGGAATATACAGCTGTTTTTTTAATGTAAAAAATGCGTTAAAATAGCTTTCGGACAACAATTCTTCGACAATTAAAAATACTTTTGTGAGAACGAAAACACACATTGGTATGGATTCCGAAAAATTCATCTTCTGCCTCGAAGGTGTTCCTGACATCGAAAACAATTTTGTTACCCAGGTAGTAAAAAACCTGGAAGAAATCGCTATTGATCAGGGTATCGCCAGTATTTACAAAACTTGCGACACCATTGAAGGCTTAGAAGAAAGCCTGAATGTTTTACTTTATGAAGATCACAATTTTAAAGATTACGAAATTATTTATTTGGTAATGCCAGGCGGACCCAACAACATCTGCCTGCATGATTACTATTATAGTCTGGAAGAAATCGCAGAACTTTTTGAAGGAAAAATGAAAGGAAAAATTATTCATTTTGCCAATTTAAAAGTACTTGATTTAAACGACGAAGAAGCGCAGTACTTTTTGGACATTACCGGTGCACGGGCGATTTCGGGTTACGGCTCTTCTTATAATAAGATAGCGAGCTGTAGTACCATCGACAAAGCTTTTTTTAGTCTGTATCAGGAAAATGACGACATTACTGAAGTGGTGGAAGAACTTTATCAAAAACATTATGCGCTTTGTAAATTACTTGATTTTAGACTGTATTATTAAATTATGAAAAGCAATGCCAACGGAGAGATAAAAACCTATGGTGCGAAAGTGTTTCGTGAAAAATTTCTGGGACAGGAAAACCCCATGCATTTATTGTTTAAATCCAGCTCTGACCATTTTTTTTGTCTGGAAATGGAAGAAATGATGCAGCTTCGTTACGCTGTTCCTCCTTCAAAACACAGTTGTCATACCATACTTTTTGTGACTTCCGGAGTTCATGTTGCAAAGGTTGGTTTCGAAGAATACCAAACCAATCCAAATGAAATGCTTATTGTTCCGGCCGGGCAGATTTTCTCTATTGAGCATATTAACACGAAACATATTGGTTTTATTTGCCAGTTTCATCCGGATGTTTTGATCGGCAAATACGGCAACAGTGAAATGCTAAATGATTTCGACTTTCTTAAAATTGGAGGAAATCCAAAAATTACAATCTCTCCGGACCACTTTCATTTTATAGTGAATCTCTTTGAGCGTTTACAAGCTGCTTATCTTGAAACTGAAATCGACAATGCTGATATCGTTCAGTCTTATTTAATGGCTTTGTTCTTTGAGATGAATAAAAATGCTCCCAAAACATCTAAAAGCAATACAGCCGCAGCTGTTATTTTTGCTAAGTTCAAAAAACTCATTTACGCTAATATCAGGACGCATCATCAGGTAAATTATTACGCCTCTTTACTTAATGTTACCCCCAATCATTTAAACAAATCAGTCAAATCGGCAACCGGTAAGTCTGCAGTCAAATGGATTGATGAGACCATTTTAACAGAAGCTAAATACCTACTGTATCAAACTACCTTTTCTGTAAGTGAAATCGCCATGCAGGTAGGACACGAAGATCATTCTTACTTTAGCCGTTTCTTTAAAAAACATGAAGGAATCACTCCTATTCAATATCGTAAATTGATTGATAAGTCCTAATTATTGCTTCCTGTATCCTATAAACTTGAAAAACGTTTATTGAAATTTGTTCCGTTAAAAAAAACAAATTATGATTTACGTTTTCAAAACATCCGTTGACACACCATCAAAGCTGGAATTCGCAAGTGCATTACTTGATGAACGGATACCAAATGCGATATGGAATTTTGACCTTGAGGACTGCGATAATATCTTAAGAATTGACAGTGAGGCTGAAATAAATGAAAAGATTCTCAAGAATGCGATTTTCGATTGTGTCGAATTAGAATAAATTCAAAAAAAGTATAGTATACAACACTTGCCTGTTTGTTAGAAAAGCTTGATTTGAGTGGTCAGTAATTTTTTACCTCTATACCCAAAAAAACAGGGATGCAAAACCAATTGCATCCCTGTTCCTTTTTAAACAACTTATAAACTAATTACTGTCTCCATTGCGGATCTCCTACTTTTTTATCAATTAACGTTTGATTTTTAAGTGTAAAATTTCCTGTTGCACTATTCGTAAACTGAGGATCCAACGTTCCGTAAGTTCCCGAAGCATCATATTTTACCGCAGCAACACCGGCTGTATGTAATGCAGCCGAATTAAAATAGTTATTATTCAAGAAAGTAGGTGCTGTCGTTAAGGTCTGATTGGTATACATCGCTAATGGTGTTTCAAAAAGCGTGTTGCGAATTGTCGAAGCATTACTGGCAAAACGTACGTACAGAATTCTATTAGAAGCTGTCATCGCTTTATTTGAAATGGTACAGGCATCTACCAATACTGTAGTTGTTAAACCCGTCCCGGTAATGTTAGGCGCGTTATCGACACGGATAAAATCGCGGCCTGTAGCACAATTGTTAAAAGTACTGTTTTTAAGGGTTAACGATGCCAAATGCGAGGTTCTAAAATCGATACAATCACCTTGTACCGTTAATATGTTAGTAACGACACTATTTTCAACCGTCACCGAAACAATTTTAGTAATACCTGTTGCCGTTTGTGTTATAAACGATTTCACAAAATCATGAACATTACAACCACTAATTAAAAGTGCCCCATAAGCAGTACTTACTTCATTGTACTTTACAGCATCACTTTGAGTTTTGTCTCCGTTAATATCCAAATCAATTAAACTAACGGATTTAGCGCCTGCGTTTAGTGTAAATTTATTATGAAGCAAAGGCTTATTATCGCTTCTTAGACCTCTAATCGTAATCGATTTATTCAAAATAATTTCACCAACAAAAACATTGTATTCTCCCGGCATCAATACCAATACTGCATCAGGATCTGCCGCTGCGATTTTTGCATTCAAATCATCCGTAGGTTTAACTAAAGTAGCTGTTCCAATATCAATTCCTGTAGTAAAAGTAACCACTCCTCTCTTTTTGGTTCCGTTAAATAAAGTGGCAGTATAGGCCGTTTCTCCTGTAAATCCCGTAACTATCGCTGCACCGGCCGTTTTTTCGGCTGCTGTAATCGTGTGAGTAATTCCACCCGGCCCCACAGTAATTTGGGTAACAGAACTGTTAGGCGTCCATCTTAACGTCACTTGTTTTGCTTCGATATCGGCAGGCTGCACAGGGAAGAAGATTTGCTCCGTTAATGTTGCTGCTGTTGTTATGGACCATTTCGAATCGGCAAGTCCTGAAGCACTTACCGCTTTTACTCTTATCGAATAAACCGTTTCTCCTTCTAACGCTACTTTTACCGGAAGTTCTTTTGCGGTAACATTAACCGTTTTGTAAATTGTTTTGAAATCCGGATCATCAGCACTAAATTCTACCGTATAATGATCAACATCTTCCTTAGCAGTCCAGTTTAATTCCACCGTGGTTTGATTTTTCACTACCGCTTTCAGTTCTATTGGAGAAAATACTCTATTAGCTCCTATATCTTCCAGCACTGCTTCATTGTAACTTTCGCAACCGGCAATTACCAATAAAAACATAGCCAGCAATCCTTTAAATATATATTTTGCGTTCATAATTCTAAACTATAGTTTATTTCTTAATTGTTTTTAGTTTCCAAAAACCCAGTCATTGGCTAACTGTCCATTACTTCCGTCAATAAACGTTTGCCAGATTGGCCAAAATTGTCTTTTATCAGGATTAACTCCGGCTTTATACAATGTACTTATTTTGTTATCATCCAGCTTGTCCCAGCTTTTTGAGGTATAATCAGTACCCTGCGCCTGAGTTTCTCCACGGTTTAAACCATAAATTTCAAGTGTAGTATTATCTGCTTTGTATTTATAATAAAGTGTTGAAGGTACATTGGCATATTCATCACTGCGTGCTTTTAAACGAGTCATTTTAACCTTTGCTTCATCTAATTTTACTTTTAACAAGTTCCAACGGATCAGCGCAAACTTACGTTCCATTTCTCCGGTAAACTCATATTTATTCTCCTCAATAATACCGTTCAGCATGGCTTGCTTACTTGTCAGACCGTCTACATAAGCGTCTACTTTTACCGCTTGGTTTTGCGAAGCAAACGCTCTGCGGCGGATTTCTTTTAAATAGACCGCAGCAGATCCCGGGCCTTCCAATTCATTTGCTGTTTCAGCAGCCATTAAAAGTACCTCGGCATAACGCATATAAATTTTATTTACCCCATCGTCACTTGGCGCCGAAACGATACGATTCATCCATTCGAAACGATATTTACCAAAATACCAGGTTTGTAAATCTGTAAGTTCCTGTTTGGACTTGCCATTTACCGCGGCTCCCCATTTGTAAGGCACACAGGTAACATCTCTGCGGCTGTCGGCCTGATCGTAGTCATAAAAAACAAATGGCAACGGTCCGTTTACACCGCCTTTATTAGTTCCCATCTGCTGAAACTGATCCGAAGCATCATGTCGCACCGCAAAAGTGAATAACATTCTGCCACGTGTGGCTGCAAAAGGGATTTCCCAAAGCGATTCTCCTCCGGCTGTTATACTTTCCTGATTGTATTTTCTCCACAAACCTTCAAAAGTAGGCTCTAGTCGTGCAGAACCACTGGCAATTACAGAACGACACTCGTCTAATGCCAGTTTGTACATTGCCGCTACTGAAAGTGCAGGATCTGTACTTCTTCTCACTCCGTCGGGATATTGTTGAAAGCCACTGGACATCAAAGCCAAACGGGCTCTTAAACCTTTTACAAAAGCCTTGTTGATACGCTCTGTGCTTGTTGTAACTGCAGTTTCATTAGGCCATGCTACTAAACTTGAAGCTTCGCCTAAATCGGCAATTAACTGTTTGTAAATTTCGTCACGACTTGTTTTAGACACGTAGATTGTGGACGTAGAAACAGGTTCAAAACGAGCTGGGACATCGCCCCAGTTTCTGATCAGATCAGCATAATAAATGGCTCGTAAAGTAAGTGCTTCTCCTAACAACTGCCCCATCTCTGTATTCGGTAATGGATTGCCGTACTTGCGCAGACCTCTGATACACAAATTAGCACGTTCAATTCCTTCATACATCATGGCCCAGGCATTTTTTGGCGAATTCATTTCTGTATTATCCGATTTTGCATCGTAAACTACCAGATCCGATTTGACATTGTCACTCGAAGAAGTCAAAAGCCATTCTGTATCTGTATTTAGTCCTTGGTAAGTCAAAAGTCTTCCTCTATAAGATTGCTCCTCTCCAAATGAGACTTTTATTCCATCGACAGCACCCTGAGCTAATCCGGCAGTAGAAAAAATAAGCTGTTCGTCTAAGGTTGACTGTGCCGGTGTATCAAAATATTCCTCCCCGAAATCCTGACAAGAAGTCAACAAACCTGAGATCATCAATCCTGCTATTATTACTTTATATTTCATTTTGTGATACGTTTTAAATTAGAAATTAAGGTTTAAACCAAAAACCAACTGCCTGCTGCGTGGATAAGCCGAATAATCAACTCCCGGTGTTAGCGGAGTTTTTCTTCTTGTTGATACTTCAGGATCCGGACCAGAGTAATTTGTAATTACAAACACATTCGTTGCTGTAAAATAGAATCTCAATTTACTTACTCCCAGCTTAGAGGTTAAGGCTTGCGGTGTACTATATCCTAAAGTCAGCGTATTCAGTCTGAAGAACGAACCATCTTCTACTGCCCAGTCTGTAAACATGAATTTTTGCATGTAAGGAGACCACATGGTAGTATTGGCATTTAACGCTTCCAAAGCGGTAGGATCTGTTACCAATTGTCCCGAAGCAGGATCTAAATTTGTCCATCTTTTGCCATCTGCCATCTCGGTGTTTAAATTTTTGTATTGCCCGTTTCGGTTTGCTGTTGAAAACTCGGCTTTATTGGCATTGTAAATATCATTACCAACGCTCCAGTTGAAAGCAGCAGAAAGATCAAAACCGTAAGCATTTGCATTAATAACCAAACCTCCGGTATGTTTTGGATTAGAATTTCCTATTACTTTTTGATCCGATGCTGTCACTTTATTATCAGCAGAACCATCTGTATTTTTCAGCTTCATCATCCCCGGCTGCAGAGCACCTACTACACTGCTTGCATCAACAACTCCTGCTTTTAGAGTATACCTTCCTCCTGTATAATCAAAATCCGAAACTTCATAGCGCCCATCGCTTTGATACCCGTACATTAATCCCATTGGAGAACCTACATTTACCACATAATCATTCCCAACATCAGTAGACGCCCAATTGGTATTTGTCCCAAAATTATCCATTACTCCAAGAGAGTTAATTCGATTTTTATTCATTCCAACATTCACAGAAAAGCTCAAACCAAAATTTTTCTTTTCGATGGCTATAAAATTCAGGGTGGCTTCAAAACCGGTATTTTGTGTTTCACCCATATTTCTAAACTGGGTTTTGTAACCTGTACCTCCTACCGGAAATTCAATCAGTAAATCCTTCGTTACATTTTTGTACACATCAAAAGTTCCGTTCAGACGATTTTTGAAAAACCCGAAATCAAGACCGATATTTTGCGTTACAGTAGTCTCCCACTTCAAATCCGGATTTGCCAAAACACTCGATGGAGACCAATAGCTATCGAAACCGTTTATGAACCCATTTGTACTGGACAAATAACTCTGAACGGTTTGTCCAACAGGAATGTTATTGTTACCCGCCTCACCATAACTAAGTCTTAGCTTTAGAAGATTTAACCAGGAAGCATTTTTGAGGAAATTCTCTTCAGAAATTTTCCATGCTGCCGCTGCTGCCGGGAAATACCCCCAACGGTTGTTTCCTAAAAACCTGCTGGAACCGTCTGCACGAAAAGAAGCTGTTACTAAATAGCGATCTTTGAAATCATAATTTAAACGTCCGAAAAAGGACAGTAATTTATCATCCGCACTGTAAAAATTGTCCACTGAAAAAGGCGTTCCCTGTGTCGTTAATTTCTTAGCCTGATCTAAATCAAAAAATTTCGGATAATTTAAAATCGTGGTGGTTACGGTATTTGAGGTTGTCGTAATCATCTCTTCTCCTAAAAGCGCCGTCAAATGATGATTGTCTCCCAGAATATTTTTAAAATCATAGTTTAAAGTATTGGCATTTCTGAAACGTACATCTTTACGATCGCTCATGACCATACCTGGTTTTCCTGCACCTATCTTGGCTGTACTTGAAAAATAAGTAGAAGACCCATAAAAACGATAATCAGAATAGTTGGAATTGTCCAATCCTAAATCACTTTGAAATTTTAGATCTTTGGCCAGCTTCCATCCAAAGCTTCCTAATAAATTATAATTTTTTCGGTACTGCTGGCGGTCATTGTCTGTTATAGCTAAAAATGGATTAACCAGATAACTGTTCACAGACTGGTCATCATTATCAGTAGTTAACCCCGGCATTGGAACAGGTGCATAACCCACACTATGACGCAAACGGCTGTCTAATGATGAAGCCTGATTTTGATCGTTTGCACCACCACCATTGATATCAGTATCAGAGTAACGCACTGTAAATCCAAGGTCTATTTTTTCGCTTGCTTTATTTTTCAAGGCCAATGAGAGGTTATTTCTTTTAAAATTTGAACCTGCCATAATTGCTTTTTCATCGTAATACGCATAGTTGAAGTTGTAACTAAGCTTTTCATTCCCTCCACGAATTCCTAAATCACGGCTGTTTACTTCACCGCGACGGCCGTAAACCTGCTTTTGCCAATCCGTTCCTTTTAAACCGTTATACAGATCACGATCCTGCCAGTTACCAAAATACTTGGTATAGGAACTTGGATTGCTCAAGATCGTTTTATCCGTCTGATCCAATAAAGCGTATTCGTATTGCCATTTTACAAAATCATCAACCGGAAGAACCTCGATTTCTTTGGCCATGGTTTTCATTCCGTAAAACATATTATAGCTCACAGCCATTTTTCCGTCTTTACCGGTTTTAGTTGTAATAATAATAACCCCGTTTGCTCCTCTTGATCCATAGATTGCAGTAGAAGAAGCATCTTTCAAAACCGTCATCGATTCAACATTAGAAGCCGCAATATCACTCATGCTGTTTACCGGAAAACCATCCACAATAATTAATGGGGAAGCATCTTGTGTTAAAGACCCGCCTCCACGTACTCTGATTTTAATATCGGCATCCGGTGAACCTTCGCTTGAACTAACCTGAACTCCGGCGATTCTCCCTGTTAAAGCTTCGGCTATATTAGAAACCGGAACTTTTTTCAGGTCATTTCCTGAAATGGAAGAAACAGCCCCTGTCAGATCCGATTTTTTAACGGTACCATAACCTACCACAACCACTTCATTTAAAGCATTTGAATCTTCGATTAAAACAACATCAACTTTCGTTTTTCCGACAGCATTGACTTCTTTGGTTTTAAAACCTATAAACGAATAGGTTACAACTGCTTTAGGATTGGTCAATTTTAATTTGTAACGTCCGTCAAAATCTGAGGAAGTTCCGTTTTTTGTTCCTTTCTCTAATATATTAACACCCGGCAACGTGAGTCCTGCAGCATCCTTAACGGTTCCTTCGAGTGTAATACTTTGCGCATGCATTTGATTGCCGGCCAGTAAGCACAATAAGAAAACAACTGCAAAGCAACAATTTGCTCCTTTGTTAAATAAATCTTTAAAATTCATGATTGATTGTTTAAGTTATTAATTGTTTGTTCAAAGTGGTTATTTCGTTTTTATCAGGTTACCTCTTTTTTAACTGATTGTCAAAGCCTCACTTCTAGGACAACAGTTTCTTTTTTAGGTTGTTTTTGACCTTCGAAATAAGGTCCTTTTTTAAGCCTTAAAAAAAGTTGTAATCGATTACACAAACTTAAATATTTTTTTGAGATAAAAAATTAAAAGTCATAAAAATTTCCCAAAATAAATGACATACCCAAAATAAAGTCGCCTTTTTATATCACAAATGCAATTTAAGTTCGATATAAATAGTAAATATATTTTTATTTTTTTAGCGGATTGCCGTGGTTTTACAAAAAAAACAATCGATTACAACGAAACTCATTGCGATATTGTCAACTCCTTTTTCCTGCTTTTTTTAATGGCTGTTTTTTCAAAAAAAACAACAAAAAACAGTATTCCTGTCACAAAAAATATCGCTTTTGAAGTCACACTATTACTACAAAGACACCATATTCTTACTAAAAAAACACGACATCCCACAACCCTGCTTAGGAGGAATCAAAAAACAATAAAAGACAAAAAAAAGAGTCTTTGAACCCGATAAGTTCAAAGACTCTTTTTTAATATAATTTGCAAATATTAATCCTGACGAATTCTTCTTTCAATCTATGTGAAAGAAATGTATTTCTTTTATATATTCTTTTGCACACATACTAATATCTATGTTTCTATGTGTTTAAGCATTCTAAGAAAAGATTAACTTCACTAATTTGCTACTGTTACTTTTAATAGATCTTTTTTGCACTCAGCTCCCCCTTGGGCTATTGGCCTAAACACATAGAAACATAGTTTTCTAGTCTGATATAAGGTTGTCTATGAGAAATACATTTCTTTCACATAACACAAATTCAAGCAGTAACAATAGCTTCTCAAAGATTACAACAGCATCATTACGCTTTTTGCAACTGCAAATTCCCTTTATGTTTCTGCATTAAAGCAAAAGTGATTACCATTCCGCTTAACGCCATAACCAAACCGATTAAATTTGGCGAAGCATAACTGTACCCTGCAGACAATGGCAAACCTCCCAAAAAGGCTCCCAACGCATTTCCGATATTAAAACTACCCTGCAGCGCTGCCGAAGCAATCATCTCAGCATCTTTAGCAGTTTTGATCATTAACATCTGAATTGGAGCAATCACTGAAAAAGAAACGGCACCTGTTAAAAAAGTCAGAAATAAGGATACATATTGATTGAAGGAGAAAAAGTATACCATAATTAAATCAATGGCCATAACAAACAGCAGTGCCAATACAGTAGGTGCCGGAGAATATTTATCAGCCAGTTTACCTCCGGCAAAATTGCCCACCAGCATTCCTAAACCAGCTAAAATCAAAATATAAGACACATCCTCAGGCGCAAACTTCGAAACATTTGTCATTAGAGGTGCGATATAACTAATCCATGCAAAAAGACCTCCGAATCCAATGGCTGTGATTCCAATAATTAGCCAGGCTTCTGTTTTCTTAAAAAACAATAACTGGGTTTTCATATGGACCGTTCCGCTCTTTTCCAGATTTGGCATCCATAACGAAATAAACAAAAACGTTAGCAAACCTACTGCGGCAATTAAAACAAAAGTATAACGCCAGATAAAGTTATGTCCTATATAAGTACCAATAGGCACACCTATTAAATTCGCCAGTGTCAAACCCGAAAACATAATGGCGATCGCCTGAGCCTCTTTACCCTTATCGGCCAAACGGCTCGCAACTACAGCACCAACTCCAAAGAAGGCTCCGTGCGGTAATCCCGAAAGAAATCTTGAAGCGAATAGAAAATTATAGTCAGGCGCAATAATCGAAAGAGCATTAAATACGGTCAGCATCAAAGCCAAAATTAAAAGCATTTTTTTGGGCGCAAAATTTCTTCCCAGAATTACCAATAAAGGCGCACCAATGACAACGCCAAGTGCATAAGCAGAGATTAAATATCCGGCAACCGGAATCGAAACTTTCATATCTGAAGCAATATCAGGCAGCAAACCCATCATGACAAATTCGGTAATTCCGATAGTCAAACCTCCTAATGAGAGTGCAATAAGACTTTTTTTCATTTTTTTGTAATAGAAAGGAATAGAATTTCTATGCTGCAAATTTAACACCGTTAAACGGAAAATAAATTGTACATTTACGACATAAACTTGTAAATTTAAGTTATGCCTAAATTCAATCAGTTTGAAAAGCTTGTCATTCATGAGTTCGAAGATGACATATTCCCCCATGTTCCGCACACTCATACCTATTATGAGATTATTTACATCAAAAAAGGCAACGGAATTCACCATCTTAACCACAACTTATTGCCTTATAAATCAGGTGATCTCTTTGTGATTTCTCCGGAAGACGAGCATTACTTCGATATTAAAAAAAGAACGCGTTTTGTTTACATCAAGTTTACTGACAACTATTTTGATTCGAACAGGAATCTTTTTTGTGATGATTTACTGCTGAACACTCCGGAGGATTTTATGCGGAACAAATTGCTAAAGGAAACCATTTTAAAACTAGACGATCCTTGTAAAACCATCTTAAAAAATACGATCGAAAACATTACCGCCTACAATTGCAAGACGGATGTCTCGAGCTCGCCAATTGTTTTTTATCAGATTCTTTCCATTTTTGGATTGATTAAAGAAACCATCCGTTGCATGAATCTGCAACTGAAATCAACTCCTATTGACAACGAACAAATCGCAACCTATATTCATCAAAACATTTACAACCCCAAATTGGTTCAGATTAAAGTTATTGCCGATCATTTTAATATTGCCCAAACTTATTTCAGCGCTTACTTTAAAAGAACTTTTGCCATAAGCTATCGCGAGTACATTCACCATCTGAGAACCACTTTAATCGAAAAACGAATTCACAACAACCAGCTGCCCATTAAACAAATTGCTCATGAATTTGGTTTTACCGATGAAAGCCACCTTTCGAATTACTTTAAAAAAAGGAAAAACATGAAACCTACCGATTATAAAAAACTGTGAGTATGGAATTTCAAAAAACGCAAGAGTAAAAAAAAAATACCTAAATTTGTAATTCTAAAACATTTTCGTTGACAGGAAAAATTTACATAGTGTTTCTAATCATGACCTTTGGCTTCTTACTGATGCCCAGTGAAGGTTATGCCTGCGGAAAAACGAACGCGAAAAGTTCCTGCGAAAAGAAAGCAGTTTCAAAACATGAGACGGCTGATACTTCTCAAAAAAACTGTTGCCAAAAAGATAACGGCTCAAAAAATGAGGAGCACGGCTGTAACCGAAAATGTGATCATTCGGGCTGTACCCCATCAGGACTTCAATTCAGTTTAATGACAAAGAATGAATTTGAGTTTGAAAAAAATCTATTCAATTTCTCTCTGGAGAAAACAATACCTTACTACAAAAACATCCCTATTTCTGATGGTTTTACATCTATTTGGTCACCCCCAAAAATAAAATAATTGTATCTCTGACAGCCAAAGTTGCGCTTTGTAACGAAACTTTTATTTCTCACAGAAGAAGTAATACACTGTGCGTCAGATTATTTACGAGACCATAATTAGCAATAATCAATCTTAAATTATTTAACTTAGAGGGAATTTAACGCTCTAATAAAATCAGATACAATGAAAAAATCAATTTTAACCATAGTAATAGTAATCTTAGTCGCTTTTTCTGCTAATATTATTCTGGCCACTTCCATAAAAAGAGAAACTACAACAATAGAAGTTGCCGATTCAAGTCAGTTACAAACTGTTTATGATGCTTATTTTACGGTAAAAGATGCCTTAATTAAAAGCGATGCCAAACTCACTTCGGCAAAAGCCAAAGATTTACTGGATGCCATCACGGCTATAAAAATGAACCAATTAAAGGGTGACGAACACAACACCTGGATGAAAGTCATGAAGAAAATAACGGCTGACGCTAAAAGTATTTCGGCTACAACAGATCTTAAAAAACAGCGCGAAACTTTCAAATCGCTCTCCAAAAACACTTACGAACTTATTAAAGTGTCAAAATCAGATCAGGCGGTATACAAACAACACTGCCCGATGGTCGATGCCGACTGGCTGAGCAAAGAAAAGACGATTAAAAATCCTTATTACGGTTCGTCAATGTTAACTTGCGGAAGTGTGGTAGAAACGATCAAGTAAATATGACACTCTGCATCAAAAACATGGTGTGCAGACGATGTATAATGGTTGTGGAGTCTGAGTTAAAAAAACTCGGACTCCATCCAATTTCTGTGGTATTAGGTGAAGTCAAACTACAGGACTCTATTTCCGAAAGTCAAAAAAAAGTGCTGCTCAAAAGTTTACAAACACTGGGCTTTGATTTTATTGATGACAAAAAAAGCAAGACGGTGGAGAGCATAAAAAAAGGCATCGCTGACCTGATTCATTCTAAAAACAACGACCACAAAGTCAACTTGTCTGATCACTTAATTAAAAACCTCGGCCAGGATTACAGCACACTGAGCAATTTATTTTCAGAACTGGAAAACACAACTATTGAAAAATACTTTATCAGCCAAAAAATAGAAAAAGTAAAGGGGCTACTCCTTTATAGTAAACTGTCGTTAAGTCAGATTGCAGATACACTAAACTATAGCAATGTAGCGCATTTGAGCAATCAATTCAAGAAAATTACGGGCTTTACACCCACTAGCTTTAAACAATTGCAAGGACAAAAAAAGCATTGAGATTGAGAATTTGTAACCCTTTTTCATTTATTCTAACCCGTAACTAAAAGAATTTGAAAGATTTTGTTTTGAGCAGATTCTGCAGATTGAGCAGATTTACATTTTAAAAATTTGCTCCTAAATAATCTACAAGATCTGTTCAAAATCTTTTAAAATCTGCGTGACAAAAAAATTACGGTTCCTATAAATGATTACACCCTTTACATAAGCCCTCGCGAGCTTTGTGACTGGCTGTTTTTTGAAATCTTACAAATCATTCTCAAAATTGTACAACCCTAAAGTACTCTTTACTTCAGAAATTTGCATTGTAATACTTAAAACATTGAAAAAATGACATTTACAGCCCGAGGAAAAAATTACGACAATGGGAACCTGAAGCGGAATGGAGATCAAAAGCACCCAAATAACGCAGCTAAAAATCAAGTTCGGCTTTAGTAATTGTAAACACTTTACGATTACGAAATCCAAACCTTTAAAATATCAATATGAAACTACAGACTATTATACTCCTCTTTTTAATCACTTTTAGTGCAAAAGCGCAAAAAGTGGTTCGTTACGATCTGCATGTTCGGGACACTATTGTGAATTTTTCCGGAAAAGAAAAAAGAGCTCTTACGGTCAACGGACAAATTCCGATGCCCACTCTGACTTTTACGGAAGGAGATATAGCAGAAATTTACGTCCACAACGACTTAAAAAAAGAAAACACCGCACTTCACTGGCACGGATTATTCCTTCCGAATAAGGAAGACGGTGTTCCTTATTTAACCCAAATGCCCATAAAACCAGGAACAACGCACAAATACAGTTTTCCTATTATTCAAAATGGAACGTATTGGTATCATAGCCACTCGGGGTTACAGGAACAAATTGGTTTGTACGGTCTTTTTATCATCAATAAAAAGAAAGACGATCCGACCATTAGAAAAGGAATCGATGATTTACCGACAATTCCGGTTATTCTGAGTGAATGGACGGATCTGAAACCGGAAAATGTACAGCGAATGCTACACAATGCCGACGATTGGTTCGCCATAAAAAAAGGGACGACACAAAGTTATGCCGAAGCCATTAAACAAGGCCACTTTGCCACAAAGGTAACCAACGAATGGAAACGTATGCATGCCATGGACGTTAGTGATATTTATTACGAAAAGTTTCTGATCAACGGTAAAAACGAACAACAACTTTCACAATTTAAAGCAGGCGATAAAGTAAGACTGAGAATTGCAAACGGAGGCGCTTCGAGTTATTTCTGGCTGACCTACGGCGGTGGAAAAATAACTGTTGTGGCGAGTGACGGAAATGATGTTGAGCCCGTAGAAGTTGACCGTTTGATTATTTCGGTTTCGGAAACCTATGATGTGGTGGTTACTATCCCTGAAGATAAAAAATCCTTTGCATTTTTGGCTACAGCCGAAGACAGAACCGGATCTGCTTCATTATTTTTAGGAGCAGGAACGAAACAGTCTGTCAACCATCTTCCGAAATTAAAATATTTCGAAGGAATGAAAATGATGAACGATATGATGAAAATGAACGGTGACATGAACGATATGGGCATGCAAATGTCGCTGAACAAAATGGATATGAATGCCGTTATGTATCCTGAGATTACTGGAGGCGGCGAGCCTATGAAAATGGAAGATCACTCCAATCACAACATGGAAGGCATGAACATGGCTACAGACACCACTGAGGTTGCCGGAATTACTACTCTGAATTACGGAATGCTGAAATCACCAACCATAACAACGCTGCCTAAAGATGCACCGGTAAAAGAACTGCGCTTTGAGTTGTCCGGAAATATGAACCGTTATGTTTGGAGTTTAGACAATAAAGTTATTTCTGAAACCGATAAAATCCTGATCAAAAAAGGCGAAAACGTCCGAATCGTATTGTACAACGGATCCATGATGCGGCACCCCATGCATTTACACGGACATGATTTTAGAATTTTGAACGAACATGGCGATTACTCTCCGTTAAAAAATGTGATTGATATTATGCCAATGGAAACCGATACCATCGAATTTCAGGCCAATGCCGAAGGAGACTGGTTTTTTCATTGTCATATCCTGTACCACATGATGGCCGGAATGGGACGTATTTTTACTTACGAGAATCAGGCACCCAATCCGCTAATTCACGATAAAAAAATGGCCGATAAGATGCTAAAGATGGACGATCGTATGTTTCATTTTAGAGCCGAAAATGACTTTGCTTCCAACGGAAATGACGGAGAAGCTCTTTTAAGCAGTACACGTTGGAGTATTGGTACCGAATGGAGATTAGGTTATAACAACAAAAATGGTTTCGAAACTGAGACACACATTGGACGCTACATAGGCAAAATGCAATGGTTTATGCCTTTCATCGGTTTTGACTGGCGTTACAGAAAAATGGGAATTGACGAACAGGAACAAAATATGTTTGGACAGAAGAATACCAAAGACCATCGTTCGGTTTTAAGCGCCGGTATTGAGTACACCTTACCTATGCTGGTAAAAGCGCAAGTTGAGGTTTTTACGGATGGAAATGTCCGAATTCAGTTTGAGCGAAAAGACATTCCCCTTGCCAGACGTCTGCGCATGAATTTGATGTGGAATACAGACAAAGAGTATATGGCCGGTTTGAAATACATCGTTGGACGAAACTTCGGAATCACAACGCATTATGACAGTGATATGGGAGTTGGTTTCGGAGTAAATCTCAATTACTAAACAGATCGGCGTATCTACTTTAACTCAAATGTATAGCCTAGAAATGCTATAATAACCTTCTCTTTATGCCCCGTTTTAAAATGAATTATTACAAAAACATTAACTAAACCGTAAGAGTTAACTTTAGAAAGTCTTTTTATATTTGAATTTCTATCTTCAATTAAAAAACAAAATCGTAAAACCTTAAATTAAACAAAAATGAAAAACTTATTTGCCGTTTTAGCTGTTGCTTTATTTACAATTGGTGTTCAGGCTCAAGACACTAAGCCAGCTCCAAAAAAAGAAAAAGCTAAAAAAGAATCCTGTTGTAAAAAAATGGACAATGCGAAAACTGACACTGCAAAGACAGATACTGCAAAATCAGACAAGAAATCTTGTTGCGCTAAAAAATAAACGAAACTTACTTTCAATAAAAAAGAGGCTATCATTAGCCTCTTTTTTTGTTCCCCGTCCTTTCGACTAAGATCAACGATAACAGAAAAAATCTGCGAAATCCGCTAAATCTCCTTGCAAAAAACGCCCCAACCAAAGGGAACGCGTAAAGCGATTGTCACAAACTACATTCGACATCTATCATTTGACTTTAAATTGCATACTAATTCATGACCAAATGCCTGTCTCTATTCCCTTAACCAAGCTCTAAATTTCATCAAAGGTCATCATTGCTCCTCCCAGATATCTGAACATTTGCAAAAAATAATTTGCAAAATCACTTCGTGCGTTCCCTTTGGCGGAATTTGGCGAAAAACTATTTAACGCGAACGCTCCACTCAAAGTCCATTTCAGAAACGGGAGTACCACTTTCGTCTGTTCCAATTGATTTCATCCAGAAGGTTTGTCCTTCACCGGTTTTGATTGTTTCTTTAATCGCATCGGCTATTAAGTGTCCGTCATTACAAACAAATGTTATTCTTCCTGTCGCCTTTTTGGTGAAATTTCCTTTATTGTTTGCGACTAACATCGAAATCTTTTTCCCGCTTTGTTGAATCTGAGAGATTACCAATGCTCCGGTAGTTAACTCTGCTGCCATTGCCTGAACGGCAAAATACATCGAATTGAACGGATTTTGATTGATCCATCGGTGCTTAACACTTACGACGCATCTGTCTTTGTCGATTGCCTTTACACGAACGCCACAAATGTAGGCCGACGGCAGTTTGAATAATACAAATTTATTGAGTTTAGAAACCGATAATGCCATGATGTTTATTTTTTTATGTAAAAATACAAAAAAACTATGCACGCACAATAAATTACAACTACTTTCAAGGACTACCAATAAAATCAGGTACTCCGGATGATTTTCAGCGTTTTATCCGTACTTGAAGCATTTTAAACTTGTTAATATTTTGTTAATATTTGGTACTATGCAAAACAAGATACTGTCTTTTAGATATATATTTGCATAAGAAATTACTATATACTTTTAATCATGGAAACAACAACACCACTCATCATGGAAACTTCATCAGAAAAGAACACTGCAACGTTCACACACTTAAGCACTTTAAGTCAGTACATCATTCCATTTGGGAATTACATTTTCCCGATATTAATCTGGACGAGTTACAAAGACAAATCAGAATTTGTAAACCACCATGGAAAACAGACTTTAAATTTTCAACTAAGTCTTCTGCTTTACACTCTGGTTTTGGCCTTAATTGCCATCCCGATCTTCATCACTGTTTTTTTACAAAATATTCCTATGGAAGCTGTATTTAACGACGAAGATTTCATCATCAGAAATTTTGACTTTAATGGAAACATTGCATTATTAAGTATTGGAGCAACAGCCGTTTTACTTTTTGGACTATTAAAATTTGTTGAATTCTTTTTAGTGATTTACGCTTCAATAAAAGCATCAAACGGAGAATTATACAAGTATCCGATAACAATTCCTTTTATCAAGTAGGCCTTGACTTCGCTCAGTCTAACATAAAAATTAAAAGTTATAGTCGGAACCTTATTGACCATCATCAGAAAAGTTCCGAAATCAATCATCAATCATCAATCACCCGAGCCGGAAGGGCAAACCGGCATCTCAATCATCAATCAATCATCATCAATCAAAAAACGAATTGTTCAATCAAAAAAAAACAAAATGAAATTATGAACATTGAAAACACAAAAGCACAGATGCGCAAAGGTGTTCTTGAGTTTTGCATCTTATCTGTATTAAAAGAAAAAGATGCCTACACATCAGAAATATTAGACACTTTAAAAAACGCAAAATTACTAGTTGTTGAGGGAACAGTTTATCCACTTTTAACTAGGCTGAAAAACGACGGTTTGCTTAATTATCGATGGGAAGAATCTACTTCAGGACCACCAAGGAAATATTATGGATTAACCGAAATAGGACAAACATTTTTAAACGAACTTAGCGGTACCTGGACAGAATTGTCTGACGCCGTAAAACTAATCACCAATCAAAATCAATAAGTCATGAACAAAACAGTAAATATTAACTTAGGCGGTATGGTTTTTCACATCGATGAAGATGCATATCTAAAACTGACACGCTATTTTGACGCCATAAAACGATCTCTTACCAACTCGTCCGGACAGGATGAAATTATCAAAGATATCGAAATGCGTATCTCAGAATTGTTAATTGAGAAACAAAAAAGCGATAAACATGTTGTAGGACTGAAAGATGTGGATGAGGTGATTACCGTTATGGGGCAGCCAGAAGACTATATTCTGGAAGATGAAGAAAAAACAAGTCAGTCTTTTAATGATTACGGAACAAGAAAGCACAAAAAATTATACCGTGACAAAGAAAAAGGAATGATTGGTGGTGTAGCAACCGGTTTAGGGCATTATTTTGGAATTGACGCTGTTTGGATCAAAATTATCTTCTTAATATTTGTTTTCGCAGGTTTTGGAACCGGAATCTTAGCGTACTTCGTTCTTTGGATCGTTACTCCTGAAGCGATTACTACTTCGGAGAAACTGGAAATGACTGGTGAACCGGTAACGATCTCCAACATTGAGAAAAAAGTTCGTGAAGAAATTGAAAACTTATCGGACAAATTTAAAAATGCAGATTATGACGCAATGGGAAACCAGGTAAAGTCGGGAGCTGAGAGAATAAGTAGTTCATTTGGAGACTTTATCATGACGGTTTTTAAAATATTCGCTAAATTCTTGGGAGTCATTTTAATCATATCCGGAATCAGTACTTTGATTATGTTGTTAATTGGAGTTTTCACTTTGGGAACTAATGTTTTTGTTGATTTTCCATGGCAAAACTTTGTAGATGCCGGAAACTTTACAGATTATCCGCTTTGGTCATTTGGTTTATTAATGTTCTTTGCTGTTGGAATTCCATTTTTCTTTTTGACCCTTTTAGGTTTCAAATTGTTATCTCCAAACCTGAAGTCTATTGGAAACATTACCAAATATACCTTGTTAGCCATTTGGATTATTGCAGTTGCTATCGCAATCAGCATTGGAATCAAACAAGCGACAGAACTTTCATACGACAACAAGATGGTCGAGAAAAAATCAATCAACATTACTTCAAAAGATACTCTTTTCGTAAAATTCAGATACAATGATTATTATGCCAAAGATCTGGACCACCATAGTGATTTTGAATTTGTACAGGACTCAGCCAACAATCAGTTGATCTATTCTAACGATGTTCGCTTACATGTTTTACCTACAGATGAAGCTGCTCCTTACATTCAAATTGAAAAAACAGCCAGAGGAAACTCGTTTATCAATGCCAAACAAAGAGCAGAAAAAATTAGCTACAAGTTTGAGCTTAACGGAAACCATTTGATTTTAGACAATTATTTCCTGACAGATGTAAAAAATAAATTCAGAGGACAGGAAGTCGATGTATATTTGTACTTGCCTGAAGGACAATTATTCAAGCCGGATTCATCTGTACAAGATTATGACGATTCTGACAACGATTTTTTCAACTTACACTTTAGCGGTAACTACAATTACAAAGTACAAGGTTCAAAAATTAAATGTCTTGACTGCCCTGCCGAAGAAAACGAGTATGGAGATGAGTATGACGACACGACTGAAGAAAGTGTTATGGAGAACGATACCGTAAACGAAGTTTCTATTAAAGTTAATGGAAAAGAAATTTTAAACGGAAAGAAAACCAACGGAAGATTAACCACTGATAAAAACGGAGTTGTAATCAAAATTAACTAAGCCATGATAAAAATAATCATTCATATTACAAAATTCATTATTGCAGCAGTTACTGCATTATTGTTTGCCTCTTGTAACTTTAATGTGAATAGTATTAAAGGAAGCGGAAATGTTACTACTGAAAAAAGAACCATACCTGGCAATTTTACAAAAGTGTCGGTTAGCAATGCGATAGATCTTGTTATTATCCAATCTGATTCTACGGAAGTTGTTGTGGAAGCTGACGATAACATACAAAAGGAAATCACAACAAAAGTGGAAAACGGAACGTTATACATCAAATGCAAATACAATAGTTTTCAGGATATTGCCACAAAAAGGGTAACCGTAAAAATGCCTGTTATCGACAAATTAGTCGCCTGGAGCGCCGCATCTATCATGAGTAAAGGCCTAATTCAGGGTCAGGATATTAATATTGAAGCTTCAAGTGCTTCAACTGTAGATGTGAATATCGAATCGGATAACATTACTTGTGATTCAGACAGCGGGAGCTCTATCCGCCTGGAAGGAAAAGCATTAAAAATGCAGGCTTCAGCTTCAAGCGGTGGTAGTGTTAGTGCTCGTAAACTATTGGCAAATGAAATTCATGCAGAAGCCTCAAGCGGAGGAGACGTAAATGTTCATCCAATTGTAAATCTGAAAGCCTCAGCCAGCAGCGGAGGAACTATCAATTATGACATCACTCCAAAAACAATTGAAAAAACTTCAAGTTCGGGAGGAACGATTAGCCAGGGATAAACCTTATTTATCTGTTAAATGTAAAAAAATCATTCATCGAAAGTGGATGATTTTTTTATATTTGTCCAAATCAAATCTTAGAATTAATGAAAAAGAATACAGCCCTTCTTCTATTATTATTATTGATCACAACCTTAACTTTCGCACAGCGAAGAGAAAAAATAAAAGGATCTAAAATTGTAACCACTTCGGTAAAAGAAGTTGGTGAATTTGATGGCATTGAAGCGGATGACAATCTGGAAGTTTACCTGGAACGAGGAGAAAAAAACGAAATTAGAATTGAAGCCGATGATAATCTGCATGAAATCATTGGAACGGATTTAAGAGAAAAAGTACTTCGCCTCTATACTGCCAAAGAAAGTACGATCTTCAAAAAATTGGTTGTTCATGTTATTTATACCGGTTCATTAAAAACCGTAATTGCCAAAAATGAGGCTGTAGTCTATGCCATTCAGGAGCTTAAGTTAGACGATATCACTTTTCATAGTTTCGATTACGCTAAATTACTGCTCAACGTAAATTCGAAAAAATTCAGTTTGTTTGCAGATGACAGATCCAAAACCGAACTAAACTTAAAATCAGAAGATGCTTCCTTACAGCTAAGCAAAAACGCTTCGATTAAAACATTAGTTTCTGCCATAAAATTCAAATGTGATTTGTACCAAAAAACAACTGCCGCTATTGAAGGTATCGCCGAAAAAGCAACAATTCGTTTGGACAATAACACTGTTTTTACAGGAATAAAATTTACTTTAAAAGAGGCTAATGTTACCACCGAAGGCTCTTCTGTCGCTACTATTTTAGTGGAGAACAATTTAGCCATCGCAGCCGGCGATAAATCAGAGGTCTCACTGTTTGGAAGTCCAAAAATCGAACTTACCCGTTTTAGCGAAGAAGCAAAACTCATCAAAAAACCAAGTCCTGTAAAAGCGAAGGCAACTACGCCATTGCAGGGCTAGATTCTTAGATTCTTAGATTCTTAGATTCTTAGATTCTTAGATTCTTAGATTCTTAGATTCTTAGATTCTTAGAT
>NZ_CAGKLC010000010.1 GCF_903469665.1 Flavobacterium sp. UGB4466
GTTTTTACCGTACCGTCCTGAGCCGTAACTTCGATCGCAATACGATTCGCCTTAGCATCCACATTATTTACTTCCAGATTATCAATCGTCTGAGAAGGATTTCCACTGGTCACCGCTACCCCATTTACTTTTATAGTCGCATGGGTATCAGTAGTGACCGGCGTAACCGTGATACTGCTAGCGGCATTAGATACTCTGGCCATATAATCTGTAGTTCCTGAAGAGAAAACCGGATCCAAAGCTCCTGAACTAATACCCAAATTGCTTAAAGTAGCGACATTACTCAGTGGTGTAGTGACTGTTGCCGGATTACCGGTGCTGGTTGTGGTTAAATAGGATGGATAATCCCCTCCATCATCAATAAACTCCATAACCATGACCTGATAAGTTGTTCCAGGCGCCAAACCTTGGACTTCTAAATCAGAAAGCGCTGACCCATAGCGAATTAAGCACCAACCTGTTGTACTGATCTGATCTCCCAAGCCAAAAATAGTGCTTCCTCTGAAATATAAATTATCCGGTACAGGTGTAGTTCCATCGCCTGTACCTGCACGCATTAAAAGCATCCTTTGATTTCCATTTCCATTGGTACAATCCACAGTAGTAGTGGTTGCTGTGGTCTTGGTAAAAGTAAGATTAGTGGCCTGAATCGTTGGCGGCGCAGAAAGCCTGAGCACTTTTATGGTGTAGGTTTTTACCGTACCGTCCTGAGCCGTAACTTCGATCGCAATACGATTTGCCTTAGCATCCACATTATTTACTTCCAGATTATCAATCGTCCGAGAAGGATTTCCACTGCTCACCGCTACCCCATTTACTTTTATAGTCGCATGGGTATCAGTAGTGACCGGTGTAACCGTGATACTGCTAACGGCATTAGATACACTGGCTGTATAAGCTGTAGTTTTGGAGGAAAAAACTGGAGTAAGTGCTCCGGAACTCAGGCTTACATTACTCAAAGTAGCGACATTGTTTAGTGTCGTCAATGTTGCAGAATTACCAGAGTTGACTGTTCTTAAATAATATATATGACCACTAGCTCCATAAATCTTACTAACGAACACCTGTACCTGATAGGCAGTTCCAGGAGTTAAACCAGTCACCTCCGCATTAGTCGTCATAGTATCAGCAACACAATACCAGCCAGACGTACCAATTTGATCTCCTAAACCAAAAGCAGTATTAGCTTTATAACGAACATGATCTACCGGAATGGCATTGGAGTTGGTGCTTGTTCCTTTGCGGATAAATACTGTACTAAAAGTTGAATTCCCAGGTTGCCAACTAATAGTCGATTTTGTTCCTGTAGTATTCGTAAAAGCAAGATTGGAACATTGTACTATAGGCGGAGCCTCCTGCGCCAACATCGTCTGAAAAACCGACAAAAAAGTGATTATATAACCCCAAAAAGGCTTTTTCAGAAAAAAGAAAATAAAAGTACGAGTCATAACAAAATGTTTTTTTTAAGTTTTTAAACTAAATCGAAATTTCTTGCAGTGCCATTTTTTAGTACTTTTAGCACTTTTGACGATGCAATTATCTATTTAACAGTTAAATCGCTACAAAGACAAAGGAACCAGTAAAAAAACAAAGAAGAGTTTGCAATTCAATAAACACAACTACAGATGTAATAATTGGTCGATTCATGTAATACACGGGAAAGTGAGCAACAAAAAAGGTTTGGAGCACTAGTTATCTTGAGATGCTTATTTGCAAAAAAAAAAGAAAATGAAAAGTAAATCAAAAGGCTTTTGTCGGGGTGGCCCGATTCGAACCTGCGGACTTCCCGATTCCGATCGGGACGCGATAACAGTTCAGCTATATGATTTCAGTTTAAACCAAAAAAAAAGTCTTTCCAAAAAATGAAAAGACTTTTGTCGCAGTGGCCCGATTCGAACCTGCGACCTTCCCGATTCCGATCGGGACGCGATAACTGTTTAACTAATATGATTTTGGTTCAGCTATATGATTCAATTCAGCTATATGATTTCGGTTTAAACTCAAAAAAAAGTCCTTCCAAAAATTAAAAAGACTTTTGTCGGGGTGGCCCGATTCGAACCTGCGGCCTTCCCGATTCCGATCGGGACGCGATAACTGTTTAACTATATGATTTTGGTTTAAAAGCAAAAAAAAAGTCTTTCCAAAAAATGAAAAGACTTTTGTCGGGGTGGCAGGATTCGAACCTGCGGCCTCCTGCTCCCAAAGCAGGCGCGATAACCGGGCTACGCTACACCCCGTAAGCGGGTGCAAAGATAGAACTATTTTTTACTTATCCAAAACAATTTCAAAAATTAAGAGCCTTTTTTATTTTCTAAATAAAACCAAGGTTTCAAAAGCTAAATACTTTTTATTGAATTAACACGAAAAAAGCTTAAAAGCCTTCATCATATAAAAATGTTATTATATTTACAAAATCATAATATCAAACTCATTTCCAAATGGAAGGTTTTCTTTTAGCCCTGTTGTTTTGCTTTTTATTTTATATTCTTAATACCATAAAAAGTCGTTTTGATCATCTTGAAGATGATATTCAAAAACTCAGTAAAAAAATTGATTTATTAAAAACAGTGGAAAAATCTACTGAAAATATTTCGGTTGCCCCCATTCCGGTTGTCAAAAAAGAAGATTTCAGGACAATCCCGGAACAATCGAATCAAAATATTCCTGAACCTGTTCAACCCGAAGTTGTCGAGGAAAAAATTTCTATTGCAACACCAACAGAAGAAATTAAGACTCCAGAACCTGAAAAACTGCATGCTCCGGCAGCATTACAACCTGCTCCGGCAGCTGAAAAAACAGTTCCAAAACAAATCGCTCCTGTAGCACCTGAAAAATCATTCTGGGAGAATTTTAAAGAAAAAAATCCGGATCTGGAAAAATTTATCGGAGAGAACTTAATTAACAAAATTGGAATCTTAATTCTTGTTTTAGGAATAAGCTATTTTGTAAAATATGCCATCGACAAAGACTGGATTAATGAACCCGCACGTGTTGGAATTGGCGTTTTATGCGGAGCAATAGTTATGGGAATAGCGCATAAATTACGTAAAAACTATGCTGCATTCAGCTCTGTTATTGTTGCAGGCTCCATTGCCATTTTTTATTTCACTATTGGAATTGCTTTTCACGATTATCACTTGTTCAATCAAACGGTTGCTTTTAGCATTATGGTAATCATTACTGCTTTTAGCGCCTTAATCTCCTTATCGTACGACAGAATCGAATTAGCGGTACTTTCTCTTATTGGAGGATTTGCCGTTCCGTTTATGGTCAGCACCGGTGCAGGAAACTACGTTGTTCTTTTTACCTATATTGCGATTTTGAACATCGGAATTCTGGCTATCGCCTCTTATAAAAAATGGAATCTGGTTAATATTCTTTCTTACATCTTTACGGTTCTCTTGTTTGCAGCCTGGTTATCGAAGGATTTAAATTCTGACAAGCCGCATTACGCCGGAGGTTTTCTGTTTGGATTCCTCTTCTACTTTATCTTCATTTTAATGAATATCATTAACAATATCCGATCAAAAGGCGAGTTTTCAAAAACTCAGCTTACTATCCTGGCAAGCAATACATTTTTGTTCTATGCAGCTGGAATGGCTATCTTAACCTTTTATCATACTGAATTAAAAGGTCTATTCACCACTGCTTTAGCACTCCTAAATTTGATCTACGCCTGGTTTTTATACAAGAAATTCGAACTCGACCAAAAAGCGGCTTATCTGCTTATTGGACTAACCCTGACTTTTGTAACATTAGCGATTCCAATTCAATTTGAAGGAAATTATATCACGCTATTCTGGGCTACAGAAGCCGTTTTATTACTTTGGCTGGCACAAAAATCAAAAATTACAAGCTATCGATTTGGTGCTGTAATTGTTCATATCTTAATGCTTTTTAGTCTGATCATGGATTGGAATCATTACTACAGTAGCGATCTGCCTCTAAGCATCGTCATAAACCCAATTTTTATAACTGGTATTTTCGCTGTAGCTTCTTTGTCTGCAATTTGGTATTTGTTAAAAAATGAAACCGAAGATTCAACCCTCTTCAACATCACTTTCAATCCGGAAACGTACAGGAAATTTGTCGCTGCAGCAGCTGTTGGAATAGGTTATTTCACTGGTTTATTTGAAGTTATTTATCAATCTAATCATTATATCGAAAACCTATACAGTTCGATTGCACTCCCCATTTTATATCACTTACTGTTCTCTGCATTATACACTACATTTCTAATCGGGAGAAAAACAGCAGCAGGATATCAGGGCGCCTTGTTAATAGCTCTTTCAAATATTGTTTTATTTACCTTCTGGTTTTCCAATTATCCATTTTTAGAACACAGGGATATTATTACTTTAGGTGTTGGAACATCAATTGCTTTTTATCTTCATTATATTTCGTTGCTAATCATCGTTTACTTTGGTTATCAATTGTTTCAGATTTACAAAAAAACAAATTTCCCTTTTCTTCCTAGTCGATACCTCATCTGGGGTGCCGCCTTTTTCATCCTTTATATTTGTAGCTCAGAAGTAATGCTTCACGGACTTGTGGTTATGAATTCGTCTGTTTCTCTTCACGACCTACAAACAAGTACTTACACAGGCTACAAATCTAATTTACCTTATCTGCGTGAATTAGTAGCAGGAGACTCTATTCATCTGGCGAGTATTAAAATAATTAAAACCGGATTTCCTATTCTTTGGGGAGTTCTGGCTTTTGTGTTTTTAATTATCGGCATCAAAAAACAACAAAAATCTTTACGTATTATCGCTTTATCTTTGCTAGGATTAACCATTCTGAAATTATTCTTATACGACATCAGCAACATTTCCGAAACCGGAAAAATCATATCGTTTATCCTCCTGGGAATATTAATTTTAATTATCTCCTTTGTATATCAAAAAATCAAAGTCTTAGTTATTGACGAAGACAAACCAAAAAACAACAATGAAACTAACTAAATTCATCTTACTTCTATTTTTTGCAAACCTTTCTTTTGGGCAATATCAGACTACCGGAAAAATAAAACCCGTTTCGGAGAAAGGTTTTCATGAAATTGTTTTATCTCCCGAAATTAGATCTTATTCCAAACAAGATCTTAGCGACATCAGATTATTTGACTCAAAAGGAAATGAGGTTCCGTATTTTATCCAGACTCCTAAAAACAATAGGCTAAACACTTTTACAGAGTATACCATTATCTCAAAAACAGTCACTCCCAAAAAAAGCACCTCTATTATCATTGCAATTCCGTCTGCTAAAAACCACAATCAGATCTCCCTTTTTATCGCAAATTCCGATGCCGAAAAAAGATATACGGTTTCCGGAAGTGATGATCAAACAGAATGGTTCGGAATCTCCAATTCTCAAATTTTAGATGACTTAAGCAGTGCGTCAGAAACTAGTGTTATTAAAACGATATCATATCCTTTAAACACCTACCGTTACTTAAAGATTGATTTTGACGATCAAAAAACGCTTCCTGTTAACCTCTTAAAAGCCGGTAATTTTACCAACCAGATTCATCAAAGACCTTTACAGGAAATCACTTCCGGCAAATCAACTGTAACAGAGAATCATTCAACGAAAGAAACTCAAATTCATGTGCTTTTTGATGCCCCGCAAATCATCAACCAAATTTCATTTGAAATTACAAAACCCACTTATTACAGCCGTAAAGCTGTTTTATACAAAAAGGAAAAAAGACAATTAAAGAGAAAATCAATAGAAATAGAAGATGAAATCGCAACGTTCGAATTAAATTCAGATGTAAAAAGCATCTTTACGATCTCGGAAATATTCGAAAAAGAGCTTTTTATAAAAATAGAAAACAACGACAATCAACCGCTATCCATCTTAAAAGTAAAATTCAATCAAAACCCGGTTTCGATAGTTGCTGAACTAAACTCAAACGAAAATTATATTCTTAAAACCGGAAACAAATCCATGACCGCCCCGGAATATGACCTTTCTTCTTTTAAAAGTAGTATTGCCTCCAATTTACCACAAACGTTTATTTACGATATCCAGCAAAAAACGCCCCTAAAGAATCAAACGAAAAACAAATCTTTTTGGCAGCAATCCTGGTTTATGTGGCTATGCATTTTGTTAGGAGGTACAACTATTTTATTTTTCACAACCAGCCTTGTAAAAGATTTGAAAAAGAAAAATGAGCAGTAAAATTTACCCCCACTTTTAATTCCATTTTTCTGACTAAAGTAAGCTTTTGCTCTTTTTAGACTAAAAGAAATCAAAAAATAGAACGAAATTTCGTTCTTGTTTTTTGATTATCCTTAAAATCAATTCCAGAAAACACGCACCATACAACGATTAAACGAAGATTCACAAATGTTAACAAAATAGATTTTCAGAAACCATAAATAATTGTATTTTTACGGTTCAAAATTCAGAAAATAAATGGGCAAAATCATTGCGATTGCTAATCAAAAAGGAGGCGTTGGAAAGACTACAACATCTGTAAATCTTGCAGCCTCATTAGGCGTTTTAGAAAAGAAAGTATTGTTGATCGATGCTGATCCACAAGCCAATGCTACATCTGGCCTTGGGATTGACGTAGAATCAGTTGAAGCCGGAACTTATCAAATCCTGGAACACAGTATAACACCAAAAGAAGCCGTTTTAAAATGTACAGCTCCAAATGTTGATGTGATACCTGCACACATTGACCTTGTTGCCATCGAAATCGAATTGGTTGACAAAGAAAACAGAGAGTATATGCTTAAAAAAGCGTTAGAAAGCGTAAAAGACGAATATGACTTTATCATTATCGACTGTGCTCCTTCTCTAGGTTTATTAACCTTGAATGCTTTAACAGCTGCTGATTCTGTGGTTATCCCAATCCAATGCGAATATTTTGCACTTGAAGGATTAGGAAAATTATTGAACACCATAAAAAGTATTCAAAAAATACACAACCCGGATCTAGACATCGAAGGATTGTTACTAACCATGTACGATTCAAGATTGCGTTTGTCTAATCAGGTTGTAGAAGAAGTTCAAAAACACTTTAATGATATGGTTTTTGATACCGTTATTCAACGAAATGTTAAACTGAGCGAGGCACCAAGTTTTGGGGAAAGCATCATTAATTATGACGCAACCAGTAAAGGAGCCGTTAATTACATTAATTTAGCTCAGGAGATTATAAAGAAAAACAGCAAATAGTTTTTATGACAAAAGCAATTAAAAAACAAGCCTTAGGAAGAGGATTATCAGCGTTATTAAAAGATCCGGAAAACGACATTACATCAGTAGAAGATAAAAATGCTGACAAGGTTGTTGGAAATATCATTGAGCTTGAAATAAGTGCTATCGAAATAAATCCGTTTCAACCCCGAAGCAATTTTAATGAAGAATCGTTACGCGAATTAGCCACCTCTATTAAAGAACTTGGTGTAATTCAACCTATTACTGTTCGTAAATTAGATTTCAACAAATATCAGCTAATCTCAGGAGAGCGTCGTTTACGTGCTTCGACCATAGTAGGCTTAACGCATGTTCCTGCCTATATTCGTATTGCCAACGACAACGAATCCTTAGTTATGGCCTTGGTGGAAAACATCCAGCGTCATGACTTAGATCCGATTGAGATCGCACTTTCCTACCAACGTCTGATTGACGAAATTCAACTGACACAGGAGCAAATGAGTGAGCGTGTTGGAAAAAAACGCTCTACAATTGCCAATTATTTACGTCTTTTAAAATTGGATCCGATCATTCAAACGGGTATCCGTGACGGTTTTATCAGCATGGGGCACGGTAGAGCAATCATTAATATTGAAGACTTAGACATTCAGACTGATATCTACCAAAAAATAGTAAGTCAGAATTTATCTGTTCGTGAAACCGAAACTCTGGTAAAAAACTATCACGAAAGTTTAAAACCAAAAGCAGAAGGAAAACCTAAAGCAGAGTCTTCTTTTGTGGTTAGAGAAACACAAAAAAACACTTTCAACGATTATTTTGGTTCGAAAGTTGATATAAAAGTCGCCGGTACGGGTAAAGGAAAAATCACCATTCCATTTGATTCTGAAGCCGACTTTAACAGAATAATAAAATTAATCAACGGATAGTGAATAAAATTGTCCCCATAAGCCTATTGTTCTTTCTCATAGGAACCGTTTCTCTTTTTGCCCAGGTAAAAAAAGACACGGTTTTGGTTGTTAAAGACACTAGCAAATTGCAGGAAATCGATCCGCTTACACCTGCAAAAGCAGCATTCTACTCGGCAATCTTACCGGGTTTAGGTCAGGCATACAATAAAAAGTACTGGAAAATCCCTTTGGTCTACGGAGCGATTGGTACGAGTTTATACTTCTATCTTGACAATAACAAAAAATACCACGATTATCGCGAAGCCTACAAACGAAGACTGGAAGGCTACAATGACGATAAATATAAATTCCTGGACGACAGCAGACTTATTGCCGGTCAGAAATTTTATCAGCGAAACAGAGATTTATCACTATTATTTGTCGTTGGTTTTTATGCCTTAAACATTATCGACGCCAACGTTGACGCTGCATTGATTCAGTTTAACGTAAACGAAAGATTATCATTGCGCCCGGAAATTTACCCTGACGCTGTAACTTTCAGACCAAATGTTGGACTAACTTTTAATTACCACTTTTAAATAACTCCGGTTACTTGAATTTTAAAAAAAAATACACGAAATGAAAATTGCGCTTTTAGGATACGGAAAAATGGGTAAAGTAATCGAGCGAATTGCTTTGGAAAGAGGTCATGAAATTGTTTTAAAAAAAGATGAATTCAGTACTTACGACGGACTTTCAACAGCCGATGTCGCGATCGATTTCAGCGTCCCTACTGCTGCCGTTGACAATATTTCCAATTGCTTTCATGCTAATGTACCTGTGGTTTCAGGAACTACAGGATGGTTAGAACACTATGACGAAATGATATCGCTTTGCAACGAAAAGAAGGGCGCTTTTATTTCGAGCTCTAACTTTAGTTTAGGGGTTAATATTTTCTTCGAACTGAACGAATACTTAGCTAAAATCATGTCTCAACTGGATTCGTATAAAGTTACGATGGAAGAAATTCATCATACACAAAAACTGGATGCTCCAAGTGGTACGGCAATTTCTTTAGCCAAAGGAGTTATCGAAAACAGCCAATACACTAATTGGACTCTAGACGAAGCAAAAAACAACGAAATTCATATTGAAGCTAAAAGAATTGGCGAAGTACCAGGAACTCATACTGTAACCTACGACTCCCCTGTAGACAGCATCGAATTAAAACACACTGCACACAACCGCGAAGGGTTTGCTCTTGGAGCGGTAATCGCAGCAGAATGGCTTGCCGGAAAAACAGGAATCTATTCTATGAAAGACGTATTAAATTTAAAATAAACCGTTATGAAGGTTTAGGTAAAATTTCAAATTAAGTCCCGAACCTAAAACTTTAAATAAAATATTATGACACTATATCTTTGGTTTGTATTTTTCTTAGCCGTTCAGGTTATTCATTTTATCGGAACCTGGAAATTATATCAGGCTGCCGGAAGAAAAAGCTGGGAAGCTGCGATTCCGGTATACAATTCAATCGTTTTAATGAAAATAATCAGCCGCCCAACCTGGTGGACTTTATTGCTTTTCATTCCTATTATTAACCTGATTATGTTTCCGGTGGTTTGGGTAGAGACTTTAAGAACGTTTGGCAAAAAAACAACTTTAGATACTCTTCTAGGTATTTTCACTTTAGGCTTCTATATCTATTATGTTAACTACACTCAAAAATTAGTGTACAACGCTGACAGAAAATTAACTTCTGAAAATAAAGCAGGAGACACCCTGAGTTCTTTACTTTTTGCCGTTATCGTAGCAACATTGGTACATACTTATTTAGTACAGCCTTATACAATTCCTACTTCTTCTTTAGAAAAATCTTTATTGATTGGGGATTTCCTGTTTGTAAGTAAAGTAAATTACGGTCCAAGAGTCCCTATGACTACGGTTGCATTACCAATGGTACATGACTCTATTCCGTTTGTAAAACAAAAATCCTATTTGAAATGGCCACAATTGCCTTATTTCAGATTACCTGCTTTAGAAAAAATAAAACGAACTGATATTGTCGTTTTCAACTGGCCGGTAGATACGGTTCACTATTTTTACGAACCAAAAGGAAGACCGGGTGTCATCAAACCAATTGATAAAAAATCAAATTACGTAAAAAGATGCGTAGGTATTCCGGGAGACAGCTTATCGATTAAAGATGGATTTGTTTTCATTAACGGAAAAAAATTAGTTTTACCGGAAAGAGCAAAACCGCAATATTCTTATTCAGTAGCCATAGACCCAAAAATCCCTATTGATTTTGAATCTTTGGTAAGAGAGCTTGATATTACAGACGGAGCAGGATTTAAAAGCGAAAAAAGAGACACTCTTTATTTCAGAGCTTTAACTGAGGCAAGTGCAGAACGTCTAAAAAATACTCCTGGCATTACTGCCGTTACAAGAGAAATTGACCACGGAAATGACAACGCTATTTTCCCGCACATCAACAAATGGAATCAGGATAATTTTGGTCCGATTTATATTCCGGAAGCAGGAAAAACAGTTGCCTTAACCAATGAATCATTACCATTTTACAAAGACATTATCACCACTTATGAAGGAAACACTTTGCAGCTGGATGGCTCTAAATTCTTAATCAATGGTAAACCTGCTACAACTTATACTTTTAAGCAGAATTACTATTGGATGATGGGAGACAACCGTCACAACTCTGAAGACAGCCGCTACTGGGGTTACGTTCCTGAAAATCACATTGTAGGAAAACCGGTTTTCATCTGGATGAGCTGGGATACTAATGGTAAAGGAATCAACAAAATTCGTTGGAGCAGAGTTTTCACAACTGTTGATGGTGAAGGCCAACCACAATCTTACTTTAAGTATTTCCTGTTTATTCTTGCAGCCTACTTTGTTGGAGAATATTTCTGGAGAAAAAGAAAACAAAACAAAGCATAAATATAAACAGTCAAATGTTTAAAAGTCTAAAGTCATAAAGTAACGTTTAAAGAACCTTGTTTTATGACTTTTGACTTTTGACTTTAAAAACTTTAGACTTCATGAACTCTCTTTTACTTCCTACTTATTTTCCATCGATCAGCCACTTTGCAGTTATGGCACAATCTGAAAATATTACTTTTGAAATGGAAGATAATTTCCAGAAACAAACTAACAGAAACCGTACCTACATCTATAGCCCGAACGGAATTCAACTACTAAATATCCCAGTTAAACATTCGAAATCAGCTCATCAGAAGACAAAAGATGTTTTAATCGAGAATGAATTTGACTGGCAAAAACAGCATTTCAAATCGTTGGAAGCCGCTTACAGAAGTTCTCCTTTTTTTGAGTTTTTTGAAGATGATATTCGTCCTGTTTTTGAAAAGCAGCACACTTTTTTAATGGATTTGAATCTTGAAGTTCTGGACATCACTACCAAGTGCCTGCGCATGAAATTAGCGTTCGGCAAAACCACAGAGTATTTTCATGAGGCAGAAAATATCTCCGATTTCAGAGTTTTGGCTAACGGGAAAAAAGACCTTAATTCATTCGAAAAGTACACTCAGGTTTTTGACGACAAACATGGTTTTATCAACAATTTAAGTGTTTTGGATTTACTTTTTAATGAGGGTAAGTTTGCTATGGATTATTTGAAAACACAAAAACTACTGGTTTAATATTTAGGTTTAACCGCAAAGAACGCAAAGATATTCGCAAAGTTCGCAGAGTTTTATTTATGACAGCTTTGCGAACTTTGCGTTTGTATAAAATCTTATCATTAAAAATCCTTGCATGCTTTGAGGTTAAACTCATTAAGAAAAACTCACCACTCCTTTTCTTTTTAATTTATTTCGGCCTTATCGTTAAGTGCTTTTAAATCGAGCCATCTTGATAATGTTTCCATGATTCGTTTTTTATCATTCTCCGGAAAATCTTTCACTCTCGTGGTGTGACTCCCCCCGGGAAGAACCATTTTTAATGCATCTAATTTGGAATCTGGTGTTGGAGCACACGAGTACCAGGTGTCGTAACCGCCGTAGATGTACAAAATTTTATTGCCTTTATTCTCTACATATTTTCGCACTTCTTTGATGTATTTCGGATTGTATTTTATCACTACTCCTTTAGGTGCAAATCGATCATTGGAAGTACTTTTCACCACTTGAAGCAAATCGGCAACCGGAGAAAAATCAAAACCATAGTACCCCAATTCTTTTAAATGCTGATAATAGGATGGCAAATAATGAAAATACATCTTATCGTTATAAGTTCTTACGCCTGAAACCTCATCCAAATAGGCAAACAGCTCTTTCGGGCTCGCCGTTACTGACGGTATAGCCTCGCATTTTCCTCCCCATTGCCAAAAAGAAAAAGGAAATTCTAAAACTGCATATTCTAATGCCTCAGCGAAAGGTACTTCGGTAAAAGTCATTTTCTTTTCTTCTGCATATTGTTCAAACTCCTTTAAAACGGCTTCTCTATTTTCTAAAACTGTTCTCTGAAAGGCTGTAATTTTAGCCCTGCATTCTGCTGTCCCCACTGTTTTAGTATGCTCTACTGTTCGGGGATCTTCCTGGGTATTAATTAACGGTGCTACATAAGGCATTGCCACATCAACATCATCCGGATATTTTGATTTGTAAATCAAAGCCGTTTCACCGCCTTTACTTATTCCGGTTGAAATCCATTTTCCGGTATACAACTGCTTCAGTTTTGTTACAAGATTGTGATAGTCGGCGATAGCCTGATCGTTTGTTAAATATTCCCATGGAAGTGGTTCCGGTCGTGACTTTCCGTAAAAGCGGTATTCGACTGCAATCTGATTTGCGTTTAACAGTTTACTCACCTCACTTTTGATATTATTGGTATTGTAACCATGCGTTTCAATAACCATTGGGTTATTAAAATTCAGATGCGAGAGGTAAACATAATGCTTAAAAGTTCCTTTTTGCGGATTTTTATGATCTAAAGGTTCATCTAAAATCAATTGGTACGACTCTGCATAACCTTCTAAATTTTCTATCGTTGTGATTTCGGCTTTTGGAAACAATACCGTGAGCTTCTGATACAAATCTGATTTATTCTGCGCTGACGCAAAATACGAACTCAGAACAACACACAGAAGCAATACTAAACGCTGTATACTTTTCATTTTTTAAGTTTTAATTGATCTTTAAAAATACAGGCATTACAACCCGAAATCCAATAGTATATTACCCTTAAATTATTCTATTTTATCTACTTTAAGTTAAAATACCACTATCCCAAAATATTGGCTTATTTTTAATCCAAAATAAAAAAAACAACTAACCTTAAAATAACAGCTATGACCATTGGAGTTGGCGGATCTAACGCAATTGCAGAATTAGAAAAAATACAAAACATGACCCTGAATGTCAAGGCCATTCAGCCGGAGGAATATCAAATGCGTATTCAGAAAGCGGTGTCGCTTATGAAAACAGCAGGTTTTAAGTCCTTATTCGTGAACGCAGGAACCAATCTATACTATTTTACCGGAACCAAATGGAATCCCTCTGAAAGGATGGTTGGAGCCTTATTGTTTGAAGACGGCAGCCTGGAATATATTGTTCCGAAATTTGAAGAAGGTACTTTTAGGAAATTCATGAAAATTGAAGGCCATTTAAATTGCTGGGAAGAGCATGAATCACCAGCTGTTTTATTTGGAAAGATCCTGGAGACCAAAGGCATAAACAACGGTAAAATTGCACTGGACGAATCTGCCGGTTATTTTTTAGTAGATGCTATCGTAAAAGCCAATCCAAATTACGAATTCGAAAATTCCCAACCGGTTACAACTGGCTGTCGTATTCAGAAATCAGCCAATGAAATTGCAATCATCCAACAAGCCAAAGAAATTACGATGGTGGTTCAACGTGCCGCTGCACGCATTTTGTATCCGGGCATAAAAGCCGAAACGGTTGTCGATTTTATCAATCAGGCACATATCAAAGCAGGAATTGCTTCAGGTTCTTATTTTTGTATTGTGTTGTTTGCCGATGACTCTCAATATCCTCATGGGGTTACTACTCCTCAGGATTTAAAAGATAACGATGTTGTACTTATCGACACAGGCTGTCGTTTGGAAGGTTATCTGTCTGATATCACCCGAACTTATGTGTACGGAACTCCAACAGACGCACACATCAAAATCTGGAACCTAGAAAAAGCCGCACAAAAAGCCGCTTTTGATGCCGCACAATTAGGAGCAACCTGCGGTTCGGTCGATGATGCCGCACGCAAAGTAATTGCAGCAGGCGGTTTGAGTGCCGATTACGAATTGCCGGGATTACCTCATCGCGTGGGTCATGGAACAGGATTAGATATTCACGAACATCCGTATTTGGTAAGAGGCAATACTACTGTTCTGCAAGAAGGAATGGTAGTAAGTAACGAACCTATGCTTTGCATCCCGGGTCAATTCGGGATTCGTCATGAAGATCATTTTTATATGACCGCTGAAGGTCCAAAATGGTTCACTACTCCAATGCACAGTATTGATAATCCGTTTGGCATTGGCATCAATTAAGCTGTATTTAATTTTAAAAAGCATAAAAAAAGGGAAACAATATCGTTTCCCTTTTCTTCTTTACAAACCAAATTATTTATTTAACCAATAACTTTTTAGTATCTGTGAAGCTTCCATCTGTAGCTACCACTATATAAACTCCTTTTCTAAGACGGTGTACCGGATAAGAAACTGTGTTTTTTACAATGTCAATAACATTTCCTGTACTGTCGTAGATGGTGATTTTAGTATCCGCCAGGTTTAAATTAGCGAAGTTGAAATTAACCACTTCCGAAGCCGGATTAGGATACATCGTAAATGATTTTGTAAAATCAGTCTGATCTGCTCCTGCACTTCCGTTTTGCAAATCAATGGTCAACGGAGCACTCCAGTTACTTGCCTCAGTTGCATTTTTAGCTCTAACTCTAAACTGATAAACGGTTTGTGTGCCTTGTTTCGGAACCCATAAATAATAGGTTGTGGAAGTTCCGAAAGTGGTCCAGCCTGTACTAGCATTATTCAACTGTACTTCATAACTTGTTGCATTCGCCACTGTATTCCATGAAGCATAAAATCCGGATGAATACACTCCTGAATTCCCAATATTGGTTGGTGTCGGCAAAGTTGTCGGATTAGGTGTCGAACCTGCAACAACCGTATAGTCTTCCACATCACCATCTCCAATGTTTCCACAAGCCGACGGGTTCGCATAATATTTCATTACAATGCGCATTCTGGTCGTTCCGGTAAACGCAATTGGTGTAAAACTGCCTGTAGCTGTTCCGGTAGAAGAAATTCCGTCAATCACTTTTTCAGAAGCATCAAAAACATTGTTTTTATTATAATCGATCCACACTCCCCAATATTCTAAATAAGATCCTCCGGAAAAACCTGCCGCCAGACTAACATTTGTAGCTACTCCCGGAGTTACAGTTACAGTTTTAGACGTAAGATTAGCATACCCCCCTGCATCTTTACCGGATGTATTGGTAAAACTTCCAATAGTTACTGAATTGATGTATTCGTAATTATTATTCCCCTGAGCAGTACAATACGCTGAACCTGTCGCAAGAGTGGCCGTAACCTCATTAGAATACGCAGAGTAAATGCTATTTGCTTTTGCACGTACTCGGTATTTATAAGTACTTCCGGCTGTCAGACCTGTGTTGGTATACGTAGCCGCTGTACTTGGTAATGTTGTTATTTCGGCAAAAACATTATCTGCTCCTGCTCTTTCTACTACAATGTTTGTCGCATTAGTTGCGTTGTTTACCCATGTCAATTGTGCCTGTAAGCCGGTGTTGTTTACTGCAGCCGTCAGACTTGTAGGTGCCAAAACAGTTACAGGTGCCTGAGTTCCGGCCTGAATGGATTCGTTTGGCTTCGTATTGTAAGCATAGTCTAAAACGGAATAACCAACTCCACCTGCTTCCACTTTAACATGCATCCAGCCATAACAGGTACGGCCTCTGCTTTTATATTCAAAACCGATATAACCTGTTTGGTTGTCCCAGGCTGTATAACTTGCTGTTCTTAAATCTAACTGATCCGGATATGCCGCTCCAGGGGTTACAAAATTACTTGCGGCACCAATTGTAGTTCCCTCTGTAATTAAACTAATGTTACGTGTACCTGTAGGTCCTACCAGTCTTTTGCCATAAGTTTCTACTTTTAAAGCAGCAGCAGCAAACTGCCATGCTCCATACTCCGTATTATCTCCAATCCCTAAATCAAAATACTGCCAGGTTTGGGCTGCCGAAGCAACATAATCAGAATTGTTTACATAAAAAACTCCGTAAGGTGCATCAAATTTCAAATTGATCGTTTTTGATGATGTATCAAGAGTCGCAATTCCTCCTGTGATTGCAGCATCTTTGAATGTAATGACTACAGCAGCATCATTTGCAGGAAGATGTGTGCTTGCTTTTCCGGTAAAGGAAACCACTACTTTATTATTTCCCTGAAGCGTCAATACAGCGGTTAATCCTGAAGGAACTCCTGTAATAGCAAAATCAGTTCCAGCAGTTAAGGTTCCAGTACTTTTTGTAAAAGTTCCATTGTTAGTAGATAACGAAATTGTACTGGTCGTGGTAACACCACCGTCATTTGCCTCCGCCTCGTACAGTATACTTTCTGATAAAACAACCGCCGTTTTGTTAGTCACACCGGTATAAATAGGCGCATTGGGTTGTGTATTGTAGGCATATTCAGAAATGATGTAACCGTCTCCATTTGCCGCAACGCTTATTTTGAACCAGCCATAGCAAGGCAATCCATCGATTTTGTATTCAAAACCTACATATCCCGATTTTCCATCCCAGGCGGTATAACTCGCTGTTCTTAGATCTAATTGATTTGGGTATGCTCCCGGAGCAGTCATATTACTTGTCGGACCAACTGCGGTGTTTTGAGCTAATAAGGTAATGTTTCGGCTACCACTCTCGCAAGTTAATCTTTTGCCATAAGTTTCAATTTTTAATGCATTGGCCGCATAACGCCAACCTCCGAATGAAGTGTCGTCTCCTTTTGCAATATCAAAAAACTTCCAGGTTAAATTTGAAGAGATGTTAATATCCGGCATGTCTACAAAGAAGATTCCATAAGGATCCGTAAATCTTAAATTGTAAAACAAAGCAGTACAAGACAAACCTGCAGTTCCTCCTGTAAATGCCGCAGGTAAGAATGTGATTCCGGCAGTTGTATTTTGCGTTGCTGCATGATTTGTTGCTTTTCCTGAAAGTGTTACCGTCACCTGACCATTTGAATTTACAGTAACAACTGGTGTGATTCCGGCTGGAAAAGTATGTGTAAAATGGGTTCCTGCTGACAAAGTTCCTGAACTTAGTGCAAAAGTCTTTCCTCCGCTAAAAGTTACCACTGAGGCTGTATCAAAAGATCCATCATTGATAACAGCTTCTTTAAAAGTAGTTCCGGTTGCTACTAAACTGCTTTCAGTCGTGTTCACTCCGGTATCAATTAAGTTTTGCGGCTGCCAGAGCGTAATCCTTGCCGGATGCTGTAAGGCTGCCAGCATTCTGTCAATCTGACCCTGGGTGTACATTTTATAACAGCCTTGTGCACCATTGTACCCCATATAATTTTCGATGTTTACTTTATCTCCTGTACAATTAGTTCCCGGTGTACAAGCCAGAGTATGCTTAGCATCTTCTGCAGGAGTGTCGGCAACTTCATCTGTGCCGGAGCAGCCTCCTTCAAAAGTGTGAATCAGGTTTAAGAAATGTCCAAATTCGTGTGTAAGGGTTGCTGAAAATTCTTTGCTGTAGGAGTTGTCGTAAAGATAAGCTCCGTTAAAAACGACACGTGCTGTGTTATTGGCCGTCATACCAGAATCAGGATACCAGGCAACTCCTGAATTGTTAAAAACTCCTTCGTTATACAAATCATTCTGAATATAAACGTTCATATATTTTTTATTGTCCCAGGCATCCGCAGCAATCTGATCATCGTAACCACCGCCATTTCCGTAACCGTTTTTGGCCGCATGGAAAACAACACCCGTGGTACATCCGCCATTAGGGTCTTTTTTCGCCAGTTTAAATTCGATGTTTAATGTTCCTCTTCTCGCTTGAAAAAAGGGCTCAACTGTTTGGTAATCGGCATTCCTGCCATTGAAATCGTCATTTAACTGAGCCAAATGATTGACGATTTTTTCATAGGTAATGGTTTTTCCGCTTTGAACGTCTCCATAAATATGGAAAACCACGGGGATAACATAAGTAGGTGCTGCTGCTGTTTTTGAAGTGTTGCTTTTACGCTGAAGGGTAAATGTTTTGGTAAAGGCTTCAAAATCTTTTTTTTCCTGAAGTGATTTGGGGCTATTCCGATACACTTTGGCGTTTTCTTCTGTCGTCCGGCAAGGAAGTCCCTGCGCGCTCATTTTCCCTATCGAAAAAACGAGCATTAATACTAGTAGTTTTGTTTTCATTTTTTTTGGGTTAATTTGTTGCCACCAAAATTACCAGCATAGCTTCTATTTTATTGATACTATGTTATTTAAAAACAATATATAATTAACAACTTTTTAACTTTAAAAAAACACATAATTAAAAAATAAACCAAATAAATCAAGCATTCACAAATAAATTAGGCTATTTTCTAAATAAAACAAAACCAAGACTTCGACTTCGCTCAGTCGGACAATAGGATTCAATAAGTAAGACCTGACCTTCACTCAGTCGGACAATGTAATGCAAAAAGAGACTTCGACTTCGCTCAGTCGGACAATGAGGCTCGGGAAACAAGACTTTGGCTTCGCTCAGTCGGACTATGCAATGCAAAAAGAGACTTCGACTTCGCTCAGTCGGACAATGAGGCTCGGGAAACAAGACTTTGGCTTCGCTCAGTCGGACTATGGGATTAAATAAAAATAAAAAAACCGGAACCTAATTAAAGGCCCCGGTTAAAAACAGGAAAACTAATTCAAATTAAAATTTATCCCAGAAAATTTTTGTAGTCATCAAATCCCCTCCTATGGCAGCAGCAGCAGCCTCATAATTTCCTTTGTTTAAGGTTTTATCAAAAAGAGAGTAAATAGTACGAACCGGTACTTTTCCTTTTGCCGCATCAACAGCAGTTGAAGGGGCTAACAATACAGGAAAATCCAGTCTTCTGTATTCTGTCCATGCCTCAAATCCTCTGTTGTAATAAGCAATCCAAAGCTGGTAAGCGATTTTTTCTTTTGTTGTTCCGGCAGCAGTTGCAAAGTCAACATCTGTTCTGTTTACATAGGTCTGTGCATCAGCATTCGCAACTCCCCAAAAGTTCATGCTTGCCAAAATTCCTTTTTTATAATATTCTTCCGGAGTTCCTCCTACGCTAAATCCTCTGTTTGCAGCATCTGCCAAAAGGAAACAGGTTTCAGTGTAATCAAAAATTACTCCCGGGTTTGTTCTTTCTTTCAATCTTGATCCCATGTTTGAAAAATCGCCATAACTTACTTGTTTGGCATAAGGAGCTCCTTTATAGCTACCGCCTTTTTTAGAATTTGGATTAAAGAATATATCACGTCTTGGGTCATTTTTTCCATTTAACTGATTCACAAAATATTCAGTCGGAATCGTTTGACTTTCGTTTACCAAAGTATCATACAACGGATTCATATCAACAAGTGATGAAAAATACTGGAACAATGCTGTTTCCTCTTCACTGGTCATTACTCCTGAATTGTAAGCACTTTCTACTATTGTTTTTGCTTTAGCGGGCTCAATGTCTGCAAGGTGTAATCCAAGTTTTAATTTCACACTATTCGCTAATGTTTTCCATTTTGTCACATCGCCTTTGTAAATTAAATCGGCTTTACCAAAGCTCTCTTTACTGCCGTCCATAGCCGCAATAGCAGCATCTAATCTGGCAGCCAGATCTAAATAAATGGTTTTGGCATCATCGTATTTTGGATAAGGATACAGATTAATATCCAAAGCTTCACTGTAAGGCACGTTTCCAAACAAATCTACAAGCGCCTGATACGCCATCACAATCTGAACGTCAAGTACTGCGATTTTGTTTTTCTTAATTGCAGTATCAACAGCTCCTAAAGCTTCTTTGCTCTTTATGTCTTTTTGAGCGTTTACCAAATCCTGCAAAACGTCTCTGTATAACAACGTTGAAAGAGAACTTCCTAAATTTCTTCTTTCCATATTGTAGTTCACCTCATCGGTATAGGTTGTGGTAGACCAATATTGAGCATATCCTCTAAAATTGTTGCTGTTTACTGAAGCATTGGTCAGGAAGTAGGCATAATTTACCTGTGCATTGCTCATAAGTGCCCCCGGCAAAACGGTGGTATAGGCTTTTTTGTCCTGATTTAAATCTTCTAAGTTATCACAAGAGGCTACCGAAAGTAAGATGGCTCCTGCAAAAAATATCGTTTTTACTATTTTCATTTTTTTTTGTTTTTAGAATTGAACTTTCATATTAAAGTTATACTCTTTTGAGGTAGGCAAAACTCCAGTTTGAAAGCCCTGAAGATTTCCTGACGAAAGTCCTGCTTCCGGATCAGCGTACGGCAGATTTTTATGAATAATCCACAAGTTGCTTCCATTAACTGACAAAATCATGTTGGTGATAAAAGTCTTCGCCAGGAATTTTGATGGCAATCTGTAGCTTAATCCTAATTCACGTAATTTCACATAAGAAGCATCGTAAACATATTGCTGTTCCGGCATGGAATTGTAAAATGAATATCCATTTGCTCCTTCTACACTTACCACTTTATCATTTGGAGTTCCGTCTTCCTTAACCCCAGACAACAGAATCCCTCCGCCGCTTGCGATCGGATTTCTTTGTGGATTTCCTAAATGGTTGTTCGAAACCGTACTTTCATAAATACCTGTAGTATGTCCGAAACGCTGGTCTAATGAATAAACGTCTCCTCCCTTTTTCACATCAATCAAAAAGTTCAATGAGAAATTTTTATAGGTAATTACGTTGTTCAAACCACCAATCCAATCCGGGTTTATATCTCCAATTGTTGCTCCGGCCGTTTGTAAATATCTTCCGTTTGAACGAATTACTTTTTCTCCGTTTAAATAAGTAAATCCGGAACCGATCAACTGTCCAATTGGTTTTCCAACCTCAGCAACATATCCTACTCCCTGGAAAGATCCTAACGAAATTCTGTCAGCTCCTCCTAATGAAATTACTTCATTTTTATTGGTAGACCAGTTTACTTTTGCTTCCCAGCTAAAATTGGCTGTTTTTACCGGAATTACAGACAAGGTCACCTCATATCCTTTATTTTGAACATCACCTCCGTTTATCCAGGCTCTGGTGTATCCGGTTTGTGTAGGTGTTTCCACTGAAAGAATCTGATTGGTTGTATTGCTTTTGTAGTAAGAGAAATCAAGACCTACACGATTATTGAACAATTTAAGTTCTATACCGGCTTCAAGACCTCTTGTCAGCTCACTTTTTAAATTAGAGTTACTTTTATTGTTTTCTGTAGAGAAACGAATTCCGTCAGGTCCAAAATTATCACCTTTTGGATAAGTTGCTGCAATCACAGCAAACGGAGCATCATTACCTGTTTCTGCATAATTCAAACGAAGTTTTCCAAAAGACAACCAATTTGTTTTAATGTGGTTACTAAAGATATAAGTTCCTGTAATCGAAGGGTACGTATAAGTACTATTACTTGATGGTAACGTTGAAGATTTATCTACACGATAACTTCCCTCTAAGAAATAAGTTTCCATAAAATTGAAACTCGCATTAGCATAAACACTGTTGGTACCGATGGCTACTTCTGACTCACCAGGGCTGTTGATTTTATCAATAGAATTACTCAAAGCATAAATTCCAGGCACTACCAGTCCGCCATTTGTCGCTGTAAAAATGGACTTACTCACTGAACGTCTTGAATTAGCTCCAAGCATTCCGTTGAACTTAATTCCGTCTGTAATATTAGTTTTAAAATTCATGATCAAATCGAAGTTGATCTCTCTGAACGTTTTATCAAATCTGGTATATTGTCCAAGTGCATTTGGTGTTCTTTTTGATCCCACAGCAATGCGCTCTTCCTGTAACTGATTATAGGTATCTACAGCACCTTTACCTGTAATCTCAAACCAATCGGTGATTTGTGTATTCAAAGCAAAGTTTCCGAAAAAACGATCACGATTTAAAGTATTGTAGTTGTTGTATCTTTGAAAATAAGGATTGTCATGAAACTGCAATGTTAAATCATTTGGTCCTCCAACACTCCAGGTTGTATTTTTTCCTGTAAGATCATAAGCATCTTTTAAATCCTGAAAATCTACACTTGTAGAATACCATTGTCTGATACTGCTCAGATAGTTGTTTCCACCATCACCGTAACCGGTTTCATTCATTCCTTTCGCATCTGCTTTTAAATAATTAGCCGATGCCGAAATTTTAGTTTTAGGCAGAATGTTATAGCTTCCGGAGAAGTTAAAATTGTCTTTACGATTGTTACTGTTTGGCAAAATCCCCTGATTCATGTTATAGTTCGTATAACCAAATCTGAAATCTCCTTTTTCACCTGATCCGGTAAAAGCAATATTATTAATGAACGTCAAGCTCTTTTGGTAAAAATCATTTGGATTTTTCTTTACTGCTGTCCAAGGAGTAGCTTTTCCGTAACCCGGTAATTCAGGGTAGAAAGAACTCCAGTTGTACACTAACAAATTAGGATCAAATTTAGGTCCCCATGAGGCATCATCGGTTGCAGCATATGGATGTACCCCACTTCCTAAATCAACTGTTCCGTAGAAGTCACCATATCCTCCACCGTATTGATTTTGATACTCTGGTAAGGTTTTTTTATCGACTACACCAACAGTAACTCCGGAGCTAAAACTTACGCCTAAACCTCCTTTAGATTTACTTCCTTTTTTTAGCGTTACAAGGATCACCCCGTTTGAAGCTCTTGAACCATACAAAGCAGAAGCTGCAGCTCCTTTCAGTACGTTCATCGTTTCGATATCGTCAGGATTGATATCCGAAGCGGCATTTCCGTAATCGTATCCTCCTGTGTTACCTCCGCTTTTCTGATCGGCACTATTGGTATTGTCATTATTCAACGGAATACCGTCTACAATCCATAACGCCTGATTGTTTCCGGTTAAGGAAGTAGTACCACGAATCACCACATTCGTTGAACCTCCAATATTATTGTTACGTCTGATTTGCACACCGGCAATTTTACCTGAAATTGCATTGGCTACGTTACCATTGTTTACTTTGGTCAGGTCTTCTCCTTTAATTTCCTGAGTGGCATAACCTAAAGATTTCTTTTCTCTTTTAAGCCCCAACGCCGTAACAACAACCTCCCCAAGCTGCTCTGAAGCAGGAGATAAAGAAACATTGGCAGTGTTCCCCGTAACGGTTACCTCTACAGCCTTCATCCCAATATAATTAAAGATTAAAACAGCGTTTTGACTTGTCTTTATAGAATATTTACCGTCAAAATCAGTTTGAGCTCCTGTTTTTGTTCCTTTGATCAATACACTCGCACCCGGTAAAGGTAAGCCTGCATTATCTGAAACAATTCCCGATACAACCCGCTCCTGTGCGAGCGCAAATTGTGCTAGCAGTACAAAAAAAAGTACTACCGTTTTTCTTTGAAAAAACTTGAATTTCATAAAATGGTTTTATAATTAGTATTGGCAAATGTTTTGCTTTTTTGATAATTTTTATGATAATATATTATCGCAAAAACCTATTATATTACCCTTTTATTACATATTTAATATTTTACATGTATTATCTTACCCTTTCAAATTCGAACAACATACGTGCTTATTTTCTTACTTTTTGTCTTTTTTTACTTGATTTTAGACCACCAAAAAAAGGGAGAAATCCTTTTTACAGAAATTCTCCCTTTTTTTATGCTTTTAAAATGATTTTATTTCGCTCCCGGAGGACACTTTTCTTCTATAAATTTTATAAAAGTATCGACTAAATGTTTTCGGGTTCCTTCGCCTTCATGAATGCTGTGCGTACGATTTGGGTAGATCATTAAATTAAAAACTTTGTCGTATTTGATCAGTTCATCAATCAAAACTTCTGCATTTTTATAGTGCACATTATCATCGCCGGTTCCGTGAATGTAAAGCAAATTTCCTTTTAAGTTCTTTGCGTGTGTTACGGGTGAAGCCTGAATATAGGCAGCTTCATTCTCGTCCGGCAATCCCATATAACGTTCGGTGTAAATATTATCGTAAAAATGCTGATCGGTAACTGCTGCGATGGCTACGCCGGTTTTATAGATCTCAGGATACTGAAACATTAGATTCAAAGTTACGGCTCCACCTCCGCTCCATCCGTGTATGGCCACTCTGTTCGCATCAATAAAGTTCCATTTCAGTACTTCTTTGGCCGCCATAGCCTGATCACGGGTGTTGATGATTCCAATATTTTTGTAAATTGATTTTCTCCATTTTCTTCCTTTCAAAACCGGAGTTCCTCTATTGTCCATTGCAATTCCAATGTAGCCTTTAGGAATTAAAAAGTCAATAAATCCATTAAAATAAGGCATGTCATTCGCTACCGAAGCCATTGGCTCTCCGTAAACGTAAAAGAACACCGGGTATTTTTTTGTCGGATCAAAATCAAGAGGTTTTGCCATGATTCCATCGATTTCAACTCCGTCGACAGTGCTTACTTTGAATTTCTCTAATGAAAAGTCACGTGTTGGTTTTACCAAAACATCAGCCTCTTTTGGCAGTATTTTTTTATGATCGGAAAGTGAAACTAAGCGTACATTAAAATCGCGATTGATATTAGAATTGGTGTGTTTGGCATACGATCCGTCTGTCGAAAACTCATATTCATTAGTTCCTTCAAATACTTCCGGAGTTATTCTTTTGGTTTTAAGCGAATTAATATTCGTCTCATACAGATAACGCTGCGTAGCATCTTTTGGACTTGCGATATAATAAATTGATTTTGTCTTGTCATTATAAGCTTTAAAATAAGCATCGAAATTTCCGGTTGTGATCAGTTCTTTCTTTTTTCCGTCACGGCTTATTTTGTACACATGCATCCAGCCATCGGCATCTGAACTCCATAAAAAAGATTTACCGTTGTCTACAAACTGACAAGGGAAACCATCGTACACGCCAGAGGAAATATCAAAAACATCAATCCATTCTGCTGATTTTTCCTGATACACTAAAGTTGCTTTCCCAGACTGCGTATTGCAATTGTAAATCGAAGCCTGATTTTGATTTCGATTCAATTGTATAGCCATTACCTCATCTTTTGCCACCCATTCCATACGAACCAAATAATTATTATCCGGTTCACCCGGAATATCAAGCCAGTTGGTTTTTAAAGAAGCGATATCAATAACTCCAATTTTTACAGCAGAAGGTTTTTCTCCAGCTTTTGGATATTCTACCGGAATTACAAATGGGTATAAAGCGTCTGTATTGTTAATCATTAAGTGAAACTTTGTCTCCGAAGCATCTACACGCCAAAAAGCTATACTTTTACCATCAGGACTCCAGCGAAATCCGTCACGTGCGGCCAGTTCTTCTTCGTAAACCCAGTCAAAAGTTCCATTGATTACCTTATCAGTTCCATCTGTCGTTAAAGCGGTAATCTTTCCTGACGCCAGATTTTCAAGGTAAATATTGTGTTTTGAAACGTAAGCTACATTTTCGTTATCCGCAGAAAATTTGGCAAACATTAAAGAAGATTCTTCTAAGCCGGCTCCCAATTTTCTTCCTTTTCCGGTCGTCAAGTCAAAAAACCAATAGTCACCTCTGGTATTGGCTCTCCACACTTTTTTTGAATTGGTATAAACGAGAACTTTGGTTTTATTCTGGTTCCAGACTAATTCTTCTACTTCTCCGTTAAAACCTGCATTTGTTAATTGCTGTCTGGTTAAAACAGTGGTATTCTGATTGAGTTTATCCACATCATATACCAAAATATCCTTTCCGGAATTTACCCAAAACGAATGTGAATTGGGCAGCCACTTTAATTCGTTAATATCAATATCCTTTTGAGCCCAAATGCCCGAGCAGACCAAAAGAAGCAGTAAGAAGTGTTTTTTAATCATGGTTTATTTCGTATTTAATAGCTGTTCTATTTCTTCAATTTCAATAGGCATATCTTCGGATAAATTAATGTTTCCGTCTTCGGTTAACAAATAATCATTTTCCAGTCGGCAGCCGATTCCCTCTTCCCGAATATAAATTCCAGGCTCGCAGGTAAGCACCATTCCTTTTTCAAAAGGTTTGGAATACAACCCCACATCATGAACATCCAGTCCTAAAAAGTGAGCCGTTCCGTGCATGAAGTATTTTTTGTATACAGGATTTTCGGGGTCTTGCACTGCAATGTCTTCCAAAGTAATCAAACCTAATTTTACCAGTTCGGCTTCCACCAGACCTGCCATCTGTGCTTCGTACTCTTTCGATAAAACACCCGGTTTTAAAAATTTTGATCCTTCTTTCAGACAATGCAAAACCGATTGGTAAACTTCTTTCTGACGGGCTGAAAATTTTCCGTTTACCGGAAGACAGCGCGTAGTATCGGAATTGTAATTGCCATAACAAACCCCAAAATCGACCAAAAGCATATCGCCGTCCTGACAAACCGAATCATTGGTATTGTAATGTAAGACACAGGCATTCTTGCCCGAAGCGATAATAGGTTTGAAGGCATGACGATTTCCTCCGTTTTTAATATAATGGTACGCAAGTTCAGCCTCCAGTTCGTATTCTTTTACATTCGGCTGTACCGCTTTTAACAATGCTTTGAATCCTTCGATACTTATAGCCACGGCTTTTCGGATTAAAGCGATCTCTTCATCTGATTTTACAGGACGCAACTCTCTCGTTATTTTGGCCACACGCTCGTAGTGATGTAGCGGATATTTTTGCTTGCACCACTGAATCATTCGATCCTGGCGGGTATTCATTTCCGAAGTTATTCTTTTAATGTGCTCGTTATGTCCCAGATAAATGGCATCGGCCTCAAAGGCAAACAGCTGCAGGACTTTTTCAAATTCATGTATCCATTTTACATTTTTAATTCCGGAAAGAGCTGTAACTTTTTCTTTGGTCAAGAAATCTCCATCCCAGATTAACGTATGTTCACTGACTTCTTTTACAAATAAAATAGCTCTGTTTTCATCTTTAAAAGCATCGGGATAGAGCACCAGAATAGTTTCGTCCTGCTCAATTCCGGACAGATAAAACAAATCATTATTTTGTGCAAACCCCATGACATCATCTGCATTATTGGGCATCACATCGTTTGAAGTAAGAATAGCCAAACTGTTAATCTGCATTTTTTCGACAAACCTCTTACGGTTATTTTCGAATAAAGAAGCCGGAATTGAATCGTATCTCATAATTTATAATTGAAACATTTTAGTATCAACCGAAGTTGTTTTGCCTGAAATAATCTCGGTAATTATTTTTCCGGTTGCCGGTGCAAGGCTTAAACCCATCATCGCATGTCCGGTGGCGAAAGTCAAATTTACAACTTTTTTGGCACGCGTAATGATTGGCATTCCCGAAGGTGTACAAGGTCTGAAACCAAACCAGGTATCCTTATTTTCAGGCATTCCCACCTGCATATCGGGATAAAACTCGTTGATACTGTTTATGATTCCCTGTAATCTGTTTTTATTGATTTTGGTATCTCCGGTATGGGTAATCTCCATAGTTCCCCCAAAACGAATATCATTGTTCATAGGGGTTACGGCTACCTTTCCTTCGCATAGAATCGAAGGAATCGAAGGTTTGTGATCTTGGTCCTTCAGTGTAAAACTGTATCCTTTTCCCGGTAAAATAGAAACTGAAATCCCGAGTTTTTTAGCCAGTGAAGGACTCCAGGAACCTGCCGCCAGCACAACTTCATCTGTGGCAAATATACCTTTGTCTGTTACGATCTTCGTAATTTTATGATGATCGAAAGTAAAATCCTGTACTGTGGTACCGGAGTGAATTTCTACTTTTAAGCGCTTTAATTCTTCTTTGATAAACTGCATGAATTTTTGTGGATACAAATGCGCGTCGCCTTTATAGTGTATCCCTCCTAAAATATCGGTTTTAGTACCGTTCTCCAGTTTTGCAACTGCTGCTGCAGAAAGATAGTCTACTTTTAAACCCAGCTTTTCGGCTTCTCGTCCTTCATGAAACATTTCATGTGCTGTTTTATCGGTTTTGTACAACATCAGAAGTCCTTTTTCTTCGTAGAAAAACGAATTATTTTCTCTGGCAAAATCCTGATACAATTCCTTACTCAACAATGACAAATCACGCAGTGCCGGCATTGCATTTGCGACGTGTTTCTCATTGGCATGTTTGTAAAACTGCAGTCCCCATTTCATCAAATTGGCATCTAATCTCGGTTTTACATAAAACGGACTCTGACTGTCGAACATCCATTTGATTCCCTGAGCAATCATACCGGGCTGTGCCAACGGAATAATATGCGAGGGAACGATCATTCCGGCATTTCCATAAGAACAACCATCATCCATAGGAGACTGATCAAAAACAGTTACCTCAAATCCTTCTTTAGCCAGATAATAAGCGGTACACAAGCCTATTATACCTCCTCCAACTATACTTACTCTTTTCATTTGTACGAAATTAAAAAATTCATTGAAGAAGAATCTTATCCTCCTTCAATGAATCTAAATTTTTAATATTTTTTAAATTACCTGAAAACCATGAGCATACGGATCATTTGCTTCATCGATGATGATGGTGTTGTAACCGTATACTTTTGCCCAGCCCTGAATGCTTGGTACAATCGCAGGAATGTCTCCAATTGAAGTTTCCTCCACCACTTTTCCAATAAACTTACTGCCAATATAACTTTCGTGAATAAAATCTTCTCCTACTTTAAGTTTCCCTTTGGCATGCAGCTGTGCAATTCTCGCTGATGTTCCGGTACCGCAAGGAGAACGATCGATGGCTTTGTCTCCGTAGAAAACAGCATTTCGACCTGACGATGTCGGATCTAAAGGCTCTCCCGTCCAAAGCATATGGCTGACATCACGAATGGTATCATTCTCCGGATGGATAAAATAGTCCGGATATTTGGCATTAATTCTCTTACGGACTTCCTGACTCAACTGGATAATTTTACCGGCGGAGAAATTCTGAATTCCGGAGAAATTTTCTTGTGGATCCACAATCGCATAATAGTTTCCCCCGTATGCCACATCAAAAGTAATTTCGCCCAGTTCAGGACAATCAATAGTTAATCCTTCTGCTGCCAAATACGATTTTACATTAGTCAGACGTACCCAGTCGACTTTGTTTCCGGTTTGCTGGTACTCGATATTCACGAGGCCGGCAGGAGCTTCCATTCTTATTTTTCCCGGTACTTTTGGAGTAATCAAACCTTCTTCAATGGCAATGGTAATGGTACCAATGGTTCCGTGACCGCACATTGGCAGACAACCGGAAGTTTCGATAAATAAAATCCCAAAATCATTGGCAGGATCGCTTGGCGGATATAAAATACTTCCGCTCATCATATCATGTCCGCGAGGTTCAAACATTAGTCCTTTTCGGATCCAGTCAAATTCTTTTAAAAAATGCTGGCGTTTTTCGCTCATGTTAGCGCCCGTCAAATTCGGCCCACCGCCTGCCACCACTCTTACAGGATTCCCGCAAGTGTGTGCATCTACACAAAAAAAAGTCTTCTTTACCATTTATGTTATCTGGGATTTTGTTTGAATATTATTTAAAGTTCTTAAAATCTGTAATGGATTCTCATTTTGCAATGCTGCAGGTAATAATTCATTGGGCCAATTCTGATAACTAAACGGTCGAACCCAGCGATAAACCGCATGAATTCCAACGGCAGTAAATCTCGAATCGGAAGAAGCCGGATAAGGCCCTCCGTGAATCATTGAAGGACAAACTTCAACTCCCGTAGGAACACCGTTAAAAATCAATCGTCCCACTTTGCTCTGCATCGCTGCAACCAATTCGTCCTGATTTTTCAATTCCTCAGGCTCTCCAATAATGGTACCTGTTAGCTGCCCGTCCAATTGATTGATAATCGTTAGCAATTGTTGTTCATCATCACATTGCACCAGTACCGAAACAGGTCCAAAAACCTCATGACTTAAGGTTTTATTCTCTAAAAAAGTTTTGCCGTCTACGGTTAAAACTTTCTGTACTCCGTAATTTGGTGCCGCGTCACCTTTGTATTCTGCAATTTTTGCAACACCTTTCTGTGCCAGCATTGTTGCTGATCCTTCTTCAAAACCATTCTTCATTGAAGGATGCAACATACAAAATGGTTCTATTTTTTCAATGGCCTGAGTTAATTCTTCTGAGAATTTATCCAACTCAGCTCCCTTAATTCCAAACAGTAATCCCGGATTGGTACAAAACTGACCTGCTCCAAGCGTGATAGATCCCGCATAAGCCGTAGCCCATTTTTGACTGTTTACCTTTACGGCATTTGGCAAAAGCACCACAGGATTTACACTCCCCATCTCGGCAAAAACCGGAATTGGCTCTGGTCGTTGTGCTGCCAGATCAAACAAGGCTCTTCCGGCACGAATACTTCCGGTAAAACCAACTGCTTTTACTAACGGATGTTTCACCAATGCGGTTCCAAGCGTTGTACCCCCACCAATAAGATTGGAGAAAACACCCTCCGGCATATTTGTTTTTTGCGCTGCTTTTATAATAGCCGAAGCAACCATTTCGCCTGTTCCTACATGCATCGAATGACTTTTTACAATCACAGGACAGCCTGCCGCTAATGCTGAAGCGGTATCTCCACCAGCTGTTGAAAATGCAAACGGAAAATTACTGGACCCAAAAACCACCACCGGCCCAAGAGGTACCAACATTTTACGCAAATCTTCTTTTGGCGCAGGAACCCTGTCTGTTATTGCCGTATCAATTGCAGCCTGAACCCAGCTCCCTTCAATGAGCATTTGGGCAAACGCGCGTAGCTGACCAACCATTCTTCCGCGCTCCCCCTCTGCTCTGCCCATTGGAAAGCCGGATTCACTGCAATACTGAACTAACAAATCATTTCCTAAAGCTACGATTTCGTCAGCTATAGCATTTAAAAAACCAGCTCTTTCTAAACCGGAATATTTTTTATACGTTCCAAATGCCTGATGAGCCAAAGCAACTGCTTCTTCAATTTCTTCATGAGTTGCTTCTGTAAAAACCCAGGGATTTTCGACATTCTGCTGTGGGTTAAATGTTTTAAACGTTTTATTACCCCCAGCTTTTAGTGTACTTCCCACGTAATTTTTTCCTGTAATCATATTTCTTTTTTGTTGTTTGAATAAATACTTTACAATTCTTAGCGTCTGTTTAAAATTTATTATTGAGATTTATTATCAAAGGATTTTCGAGCGAAAAGAGGCAAATTTTAATAGAATAGCAGCGTTATTGTAGTAAAATTTAACGACGTTACAGCCGAAAATCATCATAAGAAAACCAACAAATAAAATTTAAAGAGGCTCTTAAAGAAGAAATTTGTAAAACCAATTGTATCAGCCTATATACTGTTACAAGTTTTTATAATCAGGCAAAGTTGGTCTTGATGCTAAGGATTTGGCAATAATGTCTAAAACTTTTTCTCTTTCAGCTCCCTGAAGCGGTAATCTTGGTGCGCGAACATATTCTGTCCCGATACCTGTTGCTACTTCTGCAAGCTTAATATTTTGTACTAAAAATGAGTTAATATCTAATTCTAATAAAGGAAGAAACCATCTGTATATCTTCAAGGCCTCATCAATTCTACCGGCTTTGGCTAATTTGTATATTGCAACTGTTTCTCTAGGAAAAGCACATACCAGACCTGAAACCCATCCGTCAGACCCCATCAATAAACTCTCTAAAGCCAGGGTATCTACTCCTGATAAAATCTTTAATCGGTCCCCGAAACGGTTAATCATTCTGGTTACATTCGAAATATCTCTTGTTGATTCTTTTACGGCCTGAATGTTATCAAATTTTAACAGATCTTCAAACATATCCAGTGTAACTTCAATTTTATAATCTACCGGATTATTGTATATCATTATTGGAAGTGATGTATTTTTTGCGACTTCAGAAAAATAAGTTACCGTTTCGAAATCAGAAGCTTTGTAACGCATTGGAGGCAACATCATTAATCCTTTTGCTCCATCTTGTTCGGCTTTATTGGCTGCTAAAATTGCGGCACGTGTAGTTTGCTCTGCAATATTCATAATTACCGGTACCTGATTGTTTACCAGGTTTACAGTATTTTTCACCAATTCTCTTCTTTCCTCTTCCAAAAGAGTACTGGCTTCTCCTAATGTTCCGCCCAGAATTATTCCATCAACACCTGCCTCTAATTGTGCTTGTAAGTTAACTTCAAACATTCTGAAGTCTAATTTATCATCTGCAGTAAATTTGGTTGTTACTGCCGGCATAACGCCTTTCCATTGAATACTCATAATATCGATTTTAATTAAAACCAAAATTATTTATATTGAACAAAGCAAGAGGCTGAAAAATTACCTCAAAACAATACTATATTACCCTATATAAACTGATTACACAAAAAACCAATTAATATATTGCTATTTTTTTGACAAAATAAAATATATTTGAATGAACTAACCTTGACCAACCATGAAAGTTTTTCCATTTAAAATCCCTAAATCGGGAGAAGATCCTCTTATATATCAAGAGGATAGAGAGATCGTTTTTTACGACAAACTCCATCAACACGAAGAAATACAAATTAGTTTTATCGAAAAAGGACAGGGCGCCATTTTTGCAGGAGATACCATCTCGCATTACCGCGAAGGCGATATCTTAATGATTGGAAGCAATTTACCTCATGTTTTCAGAAGTGAAGTATATGACAATGAATCTTCCATTATGCGTACCTTATTCTTTACTACAGGCTCGTTTGGAAAAGATTTCTTCTCCCTAACCACTTTCAAAAACATCCAGCCTTTTTTAGAAAACAGCAAAAATGGATTTATCACCCACAATCCCCCTAAAAAAATCGTCAAATCTTTCAAAAAACTAAAAAAATCAGACAACTACGAACGCTTCATTTTGTTTCTGGAAATCATAAAGTGGCTTTCCAACAGTGAGAGAGAACAGCTCTCCAACCATTTGTACGATAAAAAAATTACGGATAATGAAGGCAAACGAATGCAGACGGTATTCGAACACGTAATGACCAACTACCAAAAAAACATTAACCTGGATGAGATTGCTTCGATTGCTAATATGACTAAAAATGCGTTCTGCCGCTATTTTAAAGTCCGGACCAACAAGTCCTTTTTCCAATTTTTAATAGAAGTGAGAATCGAACATGCTTCCAAACTGTTGGCCAACAACAGTGAGCTTTCGGTCCTCGAAATTGCCGAATTATGCGGCTTTAACAACATCTCCAATTTCAACAGAAAGTTTAAAGAACTGAAGCAGACTTCTCCGTTGCAATACCGAAAACTGAATCTATAAGTAGTTTAGTACTGCTTAACCGCAAAGGGCGCAAAGTTTTTTTGTCTAAGTTTACACATATAACAAGGTTCGCAAAGCTTTACCCTGTAGCTTTGCGAACCTTGCGTTTTACTCTTAAACTTGAATAAAAAAATTTGCGTGCCTTGCGTAAACCTTAGAGTGCCTTGCGGTTAAAAAAACTATTCAATTGAAAGCCGTGTCATAATAGGATAATGATTTGAGTTCTCATTGTCTGTAAAATATAAACCGCAAGGGACGCAAGGATTCTTTTCTTATTAAATTTTATATAAACGCAAAGTTCGCAAAGCTTTACCCTGTAGCTTTGCGAACTTTGCGTTTTACTTTTAAACTTGAATAAAAAAATTTGCGTGCCTTGCGTAAACCTTAGCGTGCCTTGCGGTTAAAAAAAACTATTCAATTGAAAGCCTCGTCATAATCGGATAATGATCTGAATTTTCAAAGTCAGAAAAACTCTCAAATTGTTTGACTTTCATTTTACTGTCCGTAAAAATATAATCAATACGTGCCGGATAATAACGAAACTTATAGGTGGCTCCAAATCCTTCTCCAGCTTCTTCAAAGGTGTCTTTGAGTTTTCCTTTGATATTTCGGTACACATACGAAAACGGACTATTATTCATATCTCCACAAATAATAATCGGGTTTTTGCATTGTTTGATATTTTCTTTAAAGATCTCGGCCTGTTCCTGCTGTTGTCTAAATCCTTTACTGATTCGGGTATAAATTAACTGCGATTTTTCCTGATTGACATGATCGATATTATTTGAAATATCACTTACATCCGGTGAAATTTTTATAGACTGCAGGTGCATGTTGTACACACGAATAACCTCTTTACCTCTTTTAATATCGGCATAAATTACGTTATTATCTGAGTTTGGAAAGATGATATTTCCCTGATCAATAATAGGAAATTTTGAAAAGATCGCCTGACCTGTTTTAATTTTATTTCCCTCGATGAAAATGTAACGATGCGGATACACCTTCAAATCCAGATGAGCCGAATTGGAATACTCCTGAATACATAAAATATCCGGATCTTTTTCGTCGATAAAAGCTTTTATATTGGAAGGAATATCGTCGCGGTCGAGCCATTTAAAAACATTAAAAAGACGCACGTTATAACTCATTACAGAGAAATCTCTTTCGTCCTTAACATAATCTTTTGCCGAGAATTTATAAAATTTACTGATAAAAGTAATTCCGGTTAACAGCACCAAACCGGAAAGAATAAGACGTTTTTTAAACTGAATTCCCCAATAGACAAAAAACAAACCATTGAGAACGAAGAAAGCCGGCATAAAGAGCGTTAAAACCGATAGAAGCGGGAAACTCTTTGGTGCCAGAAATGGTAAAATATAAATACTAAACGTCAGTACAGTTAGCACTATATTCAAAAAGAACATTATTTTATTAAACCATGAAAGGTTCTTCATATTGCGGGCCTAAAACGATTATTTTCCAGCTTTAAATAAAAACTCTTTTTCTTCTTTTGTCAGACAATCGTAACCGGATTGGCTGATTTTATCTAAAATTTCATCAATCTGTTGTTGTGTTTTGTCTTTCGTAACAATTCTTGACGTCACTTTTTCAGTAGGTTTTTTGTAATTTTTATGAACTTTTGTGAATGGGGTCGATGGGGATTTTTTAAATAGACTGGCAAAGAAGTCTAATGTTTTGGAAACAATTTTACTAAGATCTGTACCGTTCTGAAGCAGCTTGATAAAAAGGAATCCAAAGAAAGCTCCTGCCAAGTGCGAGATATGTCCTCCAGTATTGTCCAAACGAAACTGCATTAAATCAAGAACCAGTATCACAGCTGTAATGTGCCAAAGCTTTACATTACCTATAAGCAGCAAACGCACATTCATCAAAGGCTGATAAGTGGTAACCCCCATCAGGATTGCCATGATTGCAGCCGAAGCTCCTACGATAGGCGCCGAAATATTTAAAAAATAAAAACTCAGTGCAAAAACAATCCCTGAAAAAATGGCACCTAAAATATACAGCCCGAGATATTGTTTCTGGGTAAAGAAAGTCAGAAATAAATTACTTGCAAAATTCAACACCATCATATTAAACAACAAATGCAGAAAGCCATAATGAAAGAAAGCATACGTCAAAAATGTCCAGGGCTTGAACATAAAAACGGCAGGATCTGATGACAACGCCAGCCAATTCGGAAAGGCAAACTGAGCTGTAGAAAAGTTATAGAATAGCACTAATGAAATCAGGAAACAACCAATGTTCCAAAAAATAACACGCATGGCTATTCCGCCTAATCGATATTGTAATTTTAAATCATCCAGAATGTTCATAAAAGCTTTCTTTAGTTTTTATTTGCAATATTAAAGTTAAAAATTAATTCCAACGATTGTTATTAAACTGATTTTTTTTCCAGTACCACATCATGAAGTACCCAATGACCGCTCCTCCAATATGAGCGAAGTGAGCGACCCCTGTACCTCCTCCTCCAAATATAGAATCTCCTTTGAAACCTAAAAACAAATCAATGGCTAAAATTCCGGGAACAAAATATTTCGCCTTAATCGGAACTGGTATAAACATCAAAGCAAGCTCAGCATTTGGAAACATAAAAGCAAAAGCTACTAAAAGTCCGTAAATAGCTCCGGAAGCTCCTACCATTGGTACCTGAGTAATTACAGACGCATTAAATAATCCTTTAAAACCTTCTTCAGTAAGATTGGTCTTTCCAACCCCTTCCAATATTGGCTTAATCTGATCAAAAAACAAATCGGATCTAAAACCCGTTCCGTCACTAAAATTTACATTTAAGATCTGGTGTAATGTCGCATCGGATAGCCCTAAGCTTCTTACCGGCTCTAAAGCTGCCTGGAATTGCAAATAATTTACTCCAATTTGCAATAAAGCGGCACCTAATCCACAGGAGATGTAAAAGAAAATAAACTTCTTTCCTCCCCAAAAATGTTCCAAGGCCGATCCAAAAGAAACCATCGCAAACATATTAAAGACAATATGCAAAATACCACCGTGCATAAACATGTGTGTTATAGGCTGCCAAAGCTTAAAAAAATCGCTTTCTGGAAAAAATAATGCAAAAAACTGCTCGGAAACAGGCACTAACTGAGCACCAATAAAAAATATGATATTAATTATAAGCAGTTGTTTTACGACAGGAGTCATGTTGTTCATCATAAGGCAAACTTTTTATCTATATCTTCTACACGCATCGTGATGAAGGTAGGTTTTTGAAAAGGTGAAATGTTTGGATCTTTACAGGCAAATAATCCGTTAACCAGATTGTCCTGTTCTTTTTCGGTTAAATACGATCCGGTTTTAACCGCTAAACTTTTAGCCATTGATTTCGCAATGGTATCATTCTGGCTGTAACTGTTGGCCGGAATTCCGTCTTGCAAATCACTTAATAATTGTTCAATAACCAGAGAAACTTCGCTTTCGGTAATGTTTACCGGAATTCCCGAAATCACAATATGATCGGTTTGAGCTTCATCAAAAACGAAACCGGTTGTTTCTAAAGAAGGTTTCAGTTCTTCGATCAGTTTCATTTCGGCCGAAGAATAAAATAAATTCAACGGAAACAATAATTGCTGACTAGAAGCCTGGTTAACGGTCATATTCAACAAAAACTGCTCGTACAAAATACGCTGATGCGCTCTTTGCTGATCGACAATCACCATTCCGGATTTAATTGGCGAGACTATATATTTTTTATGAATCTGATAGGTTCCCTGACTGGCTTGTTCAATTTCATTATCGTTAAATAATGAGGAGGTTACTTCTTCGTTTTCGAAGGTAAACGGTGAACTTTCGATACTTTCTGTATCTAAACCGGTATACAAACTTTCCCAGCTTGCCGTTGGCTCGACTCTTTTAGAATAACCGGAATACGAATTTGCTCCTGAGCTATAACTTGAACCTGAACCTGAACTGGAACCCGAGCCGGCTCCTGAGCTAAAACCAGAACCCGAACTAAAACCGGAACCTGAGCCCGATTTTGTATAATGCTGATTGGTTTTATCATCTGTAAATGGGTTAAAAGTCCCGTCAACCTGAATCGTTGGCGTTTCGGCTTCTAAATCTTTATAATGATATGGAGTATCTAAATTGGCGTCGCGTTCAAAATCTAAAACCGGTGCGACATTAAACTGTCCCAAACTGTGTTTTATAGAGGCTCTTAAAATGGCGTACAAAGCCTGCTCATCATCAAACTTAATTTCTGTTTTCGTAGGATGAATATTGATATCAATTGTATTGGGCGGGACTTTCAAATATAGAAAGTAACTTGGCTGCGAACCGTCTTTCAGAAGCCCGTCATAAGCCGCCATTACCGCATGATGCAAATAACCGCTTTTAATGAAACGATCGTTTACAAAAAAGAACTGCTCTCCTCTGCTTTTCTTCGCAAACTCAGGCTTACAAACAAATCCCTGAACGTTAATGATCTCTGTATCTTCGCTAACCGGAACTAATTTTTCATTGGTTTTACCGGACATGATCCCCACAATTCGCTGACGATAACCTGCTGCAGGCAAATTATACAATTCGCTTCCATTGTGGTAAAAAGTAAAATGAATATTAGGATGCGCCATCGCCACACGCTGAAACTCGTCCATAACATGACGAAACTCCACCGTATCCGATTTTAAGAAATTACGACGTGCAGGAATATTAAAAAATAAATTTTTAACCGCAAAAGAAGTTCCTTTAGGCAAAACAGCTTCTTCCTGCGATACAAATTTACTTCCTTCGATTACAATATGTGTCCCCAGTTCTTCCTGATCCTGTTTCGTCTTCATTTCCATGTGCGCAATCGCCGCAATAGAAGCCAATGCTTCTCCACGAAACCCTTTAGTATGAAGCGAAAAAAGATCTTCGGCCTGGCGTATTTTTGAAGTAGCGTGACGTGCGAAACACAAACGTGCATCGGTTACACTCATCCCCATTCCATTATCGATAACCTGAACTAATGATTTTCCGGCATCTTTAATAATCAATTTAATGTCAGTTGCTTTCGCATCAACAGCATTTTCTAACAGCTCTTTTACAACCGAAGCAGGTCTTTGAACCACCTCTCCGGCAGCAATTTGATTCGCAACGTGATCAGGAAGTAATTGAATGATACTCGACATTAAAAAATTTGGGTTAAAGGTTGTCCATCGATTTTTATCGAAAATAATTCGTAAAATCTCAGGGTAATATTATTATTTCAATTCTGGTTTTTAAAACCAAGGTGTACAAATTTAATGAATTTCTGTTGTCTTTTTGAACAACAGCTATCATAAAAAAAACAAAAAACCTATACTATTTTACACAGCATAGGTTTTAGTATTATTAAAACAATTGTGTTTTATTCGTTCTCGATTTCTCTTGGCTTATCTTCTATCTGAAGTGCTCCTGAAGACAACAATGGCTGATTGAACGGGTGTGACATAGAAGCCTGTTGGCGAATATAAGCCATTTTGATTGCCGCGATTGCCGCCTCAGTTCCTTTGTTTCCGTGAATTCCTCCACTTCTGTCAATGGACTGTTGCATGTTATTGTCTGTTAAAACACAAAAAATAACCGGAATATCAGTCTGAACATTCAAATCTTTTATACCCTGAGTAACACCTTCACATACAAAATCAAAGTGTTTTGTTTCTCCCTGAATCACACATCCAATTACAATTACCGCATCAACGTTTTGTGTTTGCAGCATTTTCTTGGCACCGTAAACAAGCTCAAAACTCCCCGGAACATTCCAGCGGATAATTTGATGAGCCGGAACTTCACAATCTGTCAGAGCGTCAAAAGCGCCATTATAAAGTCCTTCTGTAACCGTTTCATTCCATTCAGAAACAACAATCCCAAATCGAAAATCTTTCGCATTTGGGATTGTGTTTTTATCGTATTCTGATAAATTTTTATTTTGAGTAGCCATCTTTTATATTTAAGATTTTAGATATTAGATTTCAGATTGTGAAATACAAATCTACAATCTTAAATCTAAAGTCTAAAATTTTTATTGTGCTAATCCGATCAATACATCAACAGCAGCAGCTTCCGGAGTTGCGTCGTAGTTGTCTTTGATATCTGTTAAGTACTTCAAAGCGTCTTCTTTTTGACCTAAAGCCAAAGCTGTTTTACCTGCTTTTAACAAGAAACGAGGAGTAGTGAAATCATTTTTATTAGATTCAGCCGCTTTCACGTAATAGTCTAAAGCTTCTTTTTGTTGGTTCTTTTGAGAATAAGCGTCTCCAATAGCACCAATTGCCAAAGCTCCTACAATAACTTCTTTTGATTTAAATTCTCCTAAATATTTAATTGCATCATCGTATTTACCAATGTTCAAAGAAGCAATACCTGCGTAATAGTTCGCTAAATTTCCAGCATCAGTTCCTGAATATTCGTCAGCGATTTTAACGAAACCGAATTTACCTTCAGAACCATTTAAAGCCAATTTGTACAGAGAATCACTTGCTACACCATTAGTCGCTTTTTCGAAGTTTTGCTGAGCAACAAACATTTCGCTTGCAGCCTCATCCTGCTTAGGATTTTCAACAAATTTCTGATATGCTAAATATCCTATAGTAGCAATTGCAATACCAGCAACTAAACCAATAATGATTTTTTGATTTTTAGCTACCCAATCCTCAGTTTTTGAAGCAGTTTCATCTAACTTTGAAAAAACACCTGCTGTCGTACTGTCTTTCTCGTCAATAACTACCTGTGTTTCCTCATTTACTTCTTTAACTTCTTTCTCTTTCGGTGCTTTATATCCTCTTTTATTGTAAGTTGCCATTTAAAATTAATTTAGTGAACGGCAAAAATAAAATTTTTATTGAAACCGACGTAAAAAAAATCAATTTTATCACTATTTTAAAAAAAATAATTTCATCAACAGCAAGTCCTTCCTCCTCAAGCGGAAAATAATTCCGCTTCAAACCGATCAAAAGCCTTTTATATCGATAATTTTCGATAATTTGCACCCTCAAATTTTTGATGTTCAAAACAGGATTTTTCTTGGCTATTAGTTCGTTTTTTTGCCACAGATTTCACAGATTCTCACAGATTACAAAATTATCATGCTGGATTTAACAAAAAAATCATTTAATCTGCAGCAAAAGAAACCAGTAACGCGAGATCTAATTAACAAACATCCGATTTTACCCTTAGAGTTTCCAAAAAAATGTATTTAAACAAAATTTCTTTATTCAATTATAAAAACTTCTCCGAAATCAATTTTGATTTCGACCGCAAAATCAATTGTTTTGTCGGCAAAAACGGAATTGGAAAGACCAATGTGCTTGATGCCATTTATCATCTGGCCTACGGAAAAAGTTACTTCAATCCGCTGGCTGTTCAAAATATCAAACATGGAGAAGAGTTTTTTGTAATCGATGCCGAATTAGAAAAAAACGACAGAACCGAACAGATTGTCTGCAGTTTAAAAAAAGGACAGAAAAAGGTTTTAAAAAGAAACGGTAAAGCTTACGATAAATTCTCCGATCATATCGGATTCATCCCGCTGGTTATTATTTCCCCTGCCGACCGTGATTTAATCGTGGAAGGAAGCGAAACACGTCGTAAGTTTATGGACAGTGTGATTTCACAATTGGATTCTACTTACTTGCACCAGCTTATTCAATATCAAAAAGTAATTGTACAACGCAATGCACTACTGAAATATTTTGCACTGAACCATACTTTTGACAATGATACTTTATCCATATACAACGAACAGCTGAATACTTTTGGCCAATCGATATTTGAGAAACGAAAAGATTTCCTGGAACAATTTATACCTATATTTAATGTACACCATCAGGCCATAACCGGATCGGAAGAAACCGTACAGTTGGTTTACGAAAGTAATTTGTTCGAAAAAGACTTATTGACCCTGCTTAAGGAGAACATCAACAAAGACCGGGCATTACAATACACCAGCGTAGGCATTCACAAAGATGACCTCTCCTTTGAAATTGATTCACATCCCATTAAAAAATTCGGATCTCAAGGGCAGCAAAAATCTTTCCTGATTGCTTTGAAACTGGCTCAATTTGAGTTTTTAAAAAAACAAAGCGGTGTAAAACCTCTGCTGTTGTTTGATGATATTTTTGATAAATTAGATGAAACCCGTGTGGCTAAAATTATCGAAATGGTCAACAGCGAAACTTTCGGACAGCTTTTTATCTCAGACACGCATCCTGAACGTACCGAAGCTATTGTAAAATCAACGCATCAGAGTTACAAAATATTCAAATTAGACAATTATGCCAATTAGATAATGTGCCAATGAGATAATTTAGATGATTAGATAATGATTTTGAATTATCTCATTGGCACATTATCTAATTGACTAATTATCTAATTGACTAATTATCAATCATTATTTTAGCAATTCTATTTTTTAAAAACACAATCTTATGAAGTTCTCTAAAATTCTATTCCTGGTACTTTCGGTCGTATTCATTTCCTGCAATGAAAAAAAATCCGGTACCATTGAAGAAATTACTCCGAAGGATTTTGCCGAAAAAATTAAAACCACCGAAAATGCTCAAATACTAGATGTTCGAACTCCGGAAGAATTTGAATCCAATCATATTGACAATGCGGTAAATATTAACTGGAATGGTGATGATTTTGAAGCCAAAGTGGCGGCTTACGATAAATCGAAACCTGTTTTTGTTTATTGTTTAAGCGGCGGAAGAAGTAAAAAAGCAGCTTCAAAACTGAACGAATTGGGCTTTACCACTATTTATGAATTAGAAGGCGGCATCATGAAATGGAACGCAGAAGGTTTTTCTAAAGCTTCAACAGCTCACGCAGGAATGACAATGGATGAGTTTAACAATTTGCTAAAGACAGACAAAAAAGTTCTGGTAGATTTTTACGCAGAATGGTGTGGTCCCTGCAAACAAATGGAACCGTACCTTTTGAAGATGCAAAAAGAAATGGCAGACAAAGTGGTTATCATTCGTATTGATGTGGACAAAAACGAAACTTTAGCAACTCAGATGAAAATCGAACAGCTTCCTACTATGATTTTGTACGAAAACAAAGCCGAAAAATGGAAAAACATCGGTTTCATCAAAGAAGAAGACTTAAAAAAACAACTGCAATAACAGAGAAGATATGTTAACGAAAGAATCATTGCAATTTTTAGACGATTTAAAGAAGAACAACAATCGGGATTGGTTTCTGGACCACAAGAAACGATATGAAGTTTTCAAAAAAGATTATCACCAATTAGTTAGTGATTTACTGGATGCAATGAAACCTCTGGATCCTGCACTGGAACTATTAGAAGTCAAAAACTGTACTTTCAGGATCAATCGTGATATTCGGTTTTCTAAAGACAAATCCCCATACAAAGCACATTTAGGAATCTGGATGTCTTCAGCCGTCAAAGGCCTCAACCGAGCCGGATATTATGTACATATTGAAAAAGGAGCCAGTTTTATCGCCGGAGGGTTTTATTCGCCTGAAGCCGAAGATCTGAAAAAAATACGCAAAGAAATTGCTTTTTTTCACGAGGATCTCGAAGCCATACTGACCGATAAAAACTTCAAAAAGGAATTTGGCAGTCTGGATGTCAACGAAAACAACGCTCTCAAAAACCCGCCAAGAGGGTATGAAAAAGACCATCCTGCCATTGCGTTTTTAAGACTAAAAAGCTTTACCGCTACCCAAAAATACAACATCGACGAGGTGACTCAAAAAGACTTCGTTTCGAAAATGAGTCAAAAACTCATCGCTTTAAAACCTTTAAACGAATTCTTTAATCGCGCCTTAGACACTGAAGAATTTTAGAAAAGATACTTCGCCACGAATTCACAAATTATTCAAACTAATTCGTGAATTCGTGGCAAAAAGACTTTGTTTCGAAAATAAGCCAAAAACTCATCGCTTTAAAACCTTTAAACGAATTCTTTAATCGCGCCTTAGACACTGAAGAATTTTAGAAAAGATACTTCGCCACGAATTCACAAATTTTTTAAATTAATTCGTGAATTCGTGGCGAGAAAACTTCAAAAAGGATATGCTGCGCCCCAGAAATGCGAGATAAAGTTTGACGACAAATTTCACCGATTGCTATACATCAAAAAATCCTTTAAAAATCTTTTAATCTGTGGCAAAAAAATTAAGTTTGCCGAATGAAAAAAAGAAAAATACTTTTTCTTGGAGAATCTTATCGTGCTGACGCCATTACGTGGATGAAAGGCCTTGAAGAATTTGGCGATTTTGAAATTTGCAGCTGGGAACTTCAAACACCCAACCATTCCAAACTCAGCCGATTCAAACGTATTTTAGAATATCTTTTCTCCCCTCTTTCGATTCGAAAAAAAATCAAACAGGAAAAACCGGACATGATTATTGCCGAAAGAACCACCAGTTATGGTTTTTTGGCAGCAATTTCAGGAATGCATCCTATTGCAATTGCACAACAAGGCCGAACCGATCTGTGGCCGGAAGGTTCACTCCTGCTCCCCTTTAAAAAATTCATTCAGAAACACGCCTTCAAAAAAGCAGATTTAATACACGCCTGGGGACCTGTTATGACCATTTCGATGAAAGCAATTGGTGTAGACATGAGCAAAGTTTTAGTGCTCCCAAAAGGAATTGATTTATCACTTTTCACACCATCAATCAATAATTCGATAAAAATCGAAGCGATTGTTACCCGTTCGCTACAGCCGGAATACCGTCATGATTCCATTTTAAAAGCCTTTGGTATTTTACACCAAAAAGGAATTGACTTTTCATTAACCATTGTAGGTAACGGAACCCGACTGCAATCTTTGAAAGACTTAACCGCAGCATTACAAATTGAAAACAAGGTATTTTTCACCGGAAGAATTCCAAACACTGAACTTCCTAAACTATTACAGCAATCCAATACCTACATCAGCATGCCTATTACCGAAGGGGTATCGGCATCCTTATTTGAAGCCATGGCCTGCAACTGTTATCCAATAGTTTCAGACATTCCCGGAAACCAAAGCTGGATCAGACACCGCAAAAACGGGCAATTGATTGAAATTGACAATATCGAAATGCTTGCTGAAGAACTAATCTGGTCTTTTGAAAATTCGGAATTACGAAATCAGGCTATTCTTCAAAACCAAAAATTTGTCGAGGAAAATGCAAATTACAGCACCAACATGAAAATTATTTCTGACCGCTATCATGAGTTGCTGAATCTTCATAAAAATTAACCGAAAAGTTCGCAAAGTCAAGATCAACATAAAGCTTTACGAACTTTGCGGTTTATAAAATCACATCCATAAAAAATCTCATGAACTTTATGACCAAAAAAATCTACTTCGGATAAGCCAAAGAAACCTTCTTTTTAAAATCATCATAAATCACAAAGTGGAAATTGCTGTTTTCCTGCATCAGAATAACATCACCATAATTTTCTTTTTTTGAAAAGACAACTTTGCAATGAGAAAAATCAATCCGCTTTTCTAAATCAATACAATCTTTTACGATTTCTTCCGGATTATTTCCTTTTGTATTATTCCAAACAAAATCATACAATCGCCAATTAAAAGAATCCATCAGTTTAGTATACAAAATTTTATTTTTATCATCTTCCAAAACTCCATTACTTGCAATTAATCGAACTGATCCTGAATCTTTATAAATATAAAAAATCCCTAAATCCCTACTCAAATCTGATTCTAAATTATGAACTTTATTATAACTCCTTGAGGAAGTTTTTCGTAGAATAAAGCGAATATGAGTATCGTCAATTACTATAAAATTACCAAAAGCACTCAAGAAGGTATCATTCCCGCATTGAGGCAAATTTCTACTTACGAATGTTCCATCCAAATTCAATGTCAATAAATGCCCTGAACGATTATTCTCCTCTTGTTTAACCATAGAATATTCTTTAATATCAGAAATTCCGATAATATTATCAATTCTCCAATCTCCAAACATATTACTTTGAGCATTAGAAACGATTGAGAAAAATACAACTAAAAAAACTGCAGTTTTATTCTTAGAAATGGACTGGAACATCAAGATACCTTTTTAATTCATTCAAACTTACAAAAGAAAATCTAGAAAATAACTCGTAACTTTTCTCCCCTCTAAACGACCTACTCATTTCATTGAATTGTTTAATTTAATCTGATAAAAAAATGAACAACAGAAGAATTTGGTTAAAACAAATTGGCCTGGGAACTATTGGACTGGGGCTTTACCCTTTTGAAACCTTTGCCAACGGCACTACAGAGTCTATACTACCCTATACAGATAATTCACCCATATTACTCCGTTCCAACGAAAACCCATATGGCCCGTCACCAAAGGCACGGGAAGCAATGGCCAAAAGTATCAACATCAGCAATCGATACGGCTGGAATCTTTCACCGGAACTCATTACGCTGCTGGCAAAAAAAAATACGGTTTCAGAAAACAACATTCTTCTGGGTGCCGGTTCCACTGAAATTTTAGATTTAATACTTCAATATACCGCATTACAAAAAGGCAATTTTATAATCGCCGAAACGACCTTTGACTACTGGACAGCTCCTGCTGAAAAATTAGGCATAAAAAAAATCACCGTTCCCTTAACCAAAGACAAAAAACACGATTTAGCTGCCATGCTAAAAGCCATTGATGCCGACACCAAAATGGTTTACATCTGCAACCCAAACAATCCCACGGGAACGCTATGCCAAAGAGAAGATCTGATTTCTTTCATCAAAGAAGCAACTCAAAAAACACTTGTTTTTGTTGATGAAGCGTACATCGATTTTACAGACGAACAATCGTTAAGCGATTTAGTGGTCACCCATAAAAATCTGATTATTACCAAAACTTTCTCTAAAATGTATGGTCTGGCAGGCGCCCGTATTGGCTATGCTCTCGCACATTCTGCCATGATTGAAGAATTGAGTATTTTAAAATCGTCTCCCAACTTATCCCTCAGTGTTGTCTCTATTGCCGCAGCGATTGCCTCCTTAAACGATGAAAGCTTTATTCGTCAGGTTCGCACCTCCAATGAAGAAGTAAAAAAATACACCACAACACAACTGAATCTTCTTCATTTAACCTGCATCCCTTCGCATTCGAATTTTATTTACTTCTCCTTAGAAAATTACAAAAAAGACTATTTCCAACAACTAAAAGACCACAACATATCAGGAACAAGAATTTACGAAGAAAACGGCAAATGGACCCGAATTACTATCGGTACCATGAAAGAAATGCAACGATTTATTCAAGCCCTAAAATAAGATCAGAGAAAAGATCCCAGCTGTTTTGTATCCTAATTAATAATGGTTATTTTTTAGAAATCCAATTCAAATAAATTATAATCCTTACTTTTGGAGTCAGAATTAATTCTTCAAAAAAGCCTTTTATTTATGGAAATCCAATCCAATTTTTCTTTAAAAAACTACAATACTTTTGGCATCGAAGCCAAAGCCAGACAATTTGTTGCCGTACATACGGTTGCTGAACTGAAAACTATTTTAGAAGAAAACAAAGACGAACAAAAATTTATTTTAGGCGGAGGAAGCAATATGCTTTTAACCAAAGACATCGACGCTTTGGTCGTTCATATTGATTTAAAAGGAAAAGCGATCCTCAAAGAAGACGATGATTTTGTCTGGGTTGAAAGTCAGGCCGGAGAAACCTGGCACGACTTTGTTCTTTGGACGATCGACAATAATTTCGGAGGTTTAGAAAACATGTCACTTATTCCCGGAAATGTGGGAACCACACCGGTTCAGAATATCGGTGCTTACGGAACAGAGATCAAGGACACTTTTGCTTCGTGCGAAGCGATCAATATTGCCACTCAGGAAATGAAAACATTCACTAATGCCGACTGTAAATTTGGCTACAGAGAAAGTGTCTTCAAAAACGAGGTAAAAGACCAATACATCATTACCTCAGTCATTTATAAACTAACGAAACGAAATCATAAAATCAACATCTCATACGGAGATATTACCGCTGAACTGGCTAAAAATAACATCACTGTTCCAACCTTAAAAGACGTGAGCAATGCTGTAATTGCCATTAGACAAAGTAAATTACCCGATCCGAAAGAATTAGGAAACAGCGGAAGCTTCTTTAAAAATCCGATTTTACTAAAATCCGATTTTGAAAAAATACACCAGAAGTTTCCTGAAATGAAATATTACGAAGTTTCAGAAACCGAAGTAAAAGTTCCGGCCGGCTGGCTGATTGAACAAGTCGGTTTTAAAGGAAAACGTTTCGGTGATGCCGGAATTCACAAAAATCAGGCCTTGGTTTTAGTCAATTATGGCAATGCCACAGGACAGGAAATCCTGGCCGTTTCCAAAGATGTTCAAAAAACTGTTTTTGATACTTTTGGAATTCAGATTGAAGCAGAAGTAAATGTAATTTAGATCTTTAGACAACTTAGATTGTTAGATTATTGGATCATTAGATTATCGGATCGTTGGATTTTTAACCAATTGAAAAATTAATAAACTGCAACCCTCTCAACCTTTGTTTCTTTGAATCTTTGAACCTTTGTTCCTTTGAGTCTTAGAACCTTAGTATCTTAGCACCTTTACTTAGATTGCTGGATTAATTGGATTATTGAACTTTTAACGGATTGAAAAATTAGATCTTTAGATGGTTGGATGGTTAGACTTCTTAGAATCTCAGTATCTTTGGCGAACCTCTGAACCTTTGCTTCTTTGTCCCTTTGTCCCTTTGTCCCTTTGAACCTTTGTCCCTTTGAACCTAAAAAAAGAAAAAATGTACACACCTGACTTATACAAAAACGAAGATCCGGAATCGATCCGAGCTTTTCTAAGAGAAAACAGTTTTGGCATCCTGATCAATCAGACACACGGAAAATTATGCGCGACACATATTCCGATAGAACTTGAAGTAAATTCAGACGGAAAAGAAATTTTACAAGGCCATCTTTCCAAACTCAATCCGCAAGCAGAAGGTTTTGCCGAAAATGATCAGGTATTGGCTGTTTTTACAGGTCCGCACAGTTACATTTCATCGTCCTGGTACGATCATGAAAATGTTCCCACATGGAATTATATAGCGGTACATGTTTATGGCCGAATCAAAATTGTCGACGAAGCCACTTCCATAGAACAGCTAAAAAAATTAGTCGACAAATACGAAGCGAATTCAGTGAATCCGGTTCGTGTTGAAAATTTATCTGCCAAAACCATGCGGGAAGCCAGAGGTATTTTTGGCTTCGAAATTGAAATTGACGAAATTCAGGCTACTAAAAAACTCTCCCAAAACAGGGACGATCACAATTATAAAAACATAATTTCGGAGTTAGAAAAAACCGAAAACCCTCAGGCTATTGCTGTTGCAAAAGAAATGGCAAAATGCCGAAAGTAAATCCGTTTTCGGCATTGAAAATTAGGATTTCATGAGTACATTTGCACTCGCAAGATTCAGAAATTAAAAGACATTAAAATCAGATGCTTATAACTTTATTTTACTTCTTTATTGCTATTGTTTTCATTCAGATTTTCTATTACTTAGGGATTTTTGGAAAGTTCGCTTTCGGCAAACCTCAGGAAATAACTCCAAAGAAAATTCCGGTATCTGTTATCGTCTGTGCAAAAAATGAAGAAGAAAATGTAAAAAAGTTCATCCCTCTTCTTGTGGAGCAAAACTACCCTGATTTTGAAATTGTTTTAATTGATGATGCCTCAAGTGATGAAACTCTGGAGGTTTTTGAAGAATTCGAACAACAATACAGCAATATCCGTTTGGTAAAAGTGCAAAACAATGAGGCTTTCTGGGGAAACAAAAAGTATGCATTAACTTTAGGAATCAAAGCTTCAAAAAAAGACTACTTACTTTTTACCGACGCTGATTGTTATCCAACCTCGACAGAATGGATCACTGCAATGACTTCAAGATTCACCATGAACAAAACAATTGTTTTAGGCTATGGCGGTTATGAAAAAGTGGAACGTTCTTTATTGAACAAAATCATACGTTATGAAACCGTTTTAACGGCTGTTCAATATTTTTCATGGGCTAAACTGGGAATTCCTTACATGGGTGTCGGTCGAAACTTAGCCTATAAAAAGGAGGAATTTTTTAATGTAAACGGCTTTATCGAGCACATCCAGATTCGTTCAGGTGATGATGATTTGTTTATCAATCAGGCTGCAACTAAAAGCAACACGACCATTGCTTACACTCCTGAAAGTTTCACTTACTCTAAACCAAAGGAAACTTACAGAGAATGGTTTACTCAAAAAAGAAGACATGTTTCTACCGCAGAACATTACAAGTTTTTCGATAAAATGCAATTGGGGCTGTTTTTTACCTCACAATTATTTTTCTTTTTATCAGCAATTGTATTGCTAGCATTTCAGTTTCAATGGATCGCTGTATTGGCTATTTTAGCAACACGTTACACTGTAGCATGGATCGTTATAGGATTTTCTGCCGGCAAATTAAAAGAAAATGACCTGAAAGTTTGGTTTCCTGTTGTTGAAATCATTCTTATATTCACGCAAATTAATATCTTTATAACTAATATCTTTTCAAAACCGGTATATTGGAAATAAATTCTAAAATAGAAAAAGCTAAAAAAGGCGATCAGATCGCCTTTACTTTTTTATTAGATTATTTCTGGAATGAAGTGTACAGCTTTATGCTGAAGCGTACCGAAAATGAAACCATCGCCGAAGATATTACCATCGAAACCTTCTCTAAAGCTTTCGACAAAATAGCCAGTTACAATTCTGAATTTCAATTCAACACCTGGCTAATTGCTATTGCAAAAAACGTTTATATTGATTTGTTACGTAAAAAGAAAACCAGTCTTTTTATAGAAATCACAGACAACGAAGACCAACAGGCCTACAATATTGCCGACCCTACTCCTTCTGCCGAAGATGCTTTAATTAAAGAACAAAATCTTTCGCGCCTGCTTCAATGCATCAAAGAATTAAAACCTCACTACCAGGAAGTCATTCAGCTTCGTTATTTCCAGGAAATGACTTATCAGGAAATAGCGCTGAAAATCAACGAACCTTTGAGCAATGTCAAAGTAAAACTACTCCGTGCTAAAAAATTATTAGCAGAAATCATCGAACGCAATAGATAATTCATTATCTTTAGGTAAAGAATAAAATATCCACGTATTTTTTCTTAAAACACCTATTTATTCACATACTAAAACAACAACATCTCCGTTGTTAGCTAAAACCAAAACCGTACTGCCTATGATTTAACGTTACCTAACCTTAAAATCCAAAAATCATGACTAAATCAAACATCTACGAAACCAATTGGACCGATCTTGTTTTCGAAAACAAGAACAAAGAGTACGGCGCTTATCAATTACGCCAGGAGAGTTCAAAAAACACAGTTACAGCGCTATTTGCGGGATTGCTATTATTGGCCGGTTTGGGAAGCGCGTCGGTGTTGATTAATAAGTTTGGGGCACATGGTCCTGTAGAAACAGAACCGACTGTTTTTTCGGTTCCAATAAGACCTACAGACATACCAATTCCGGTACAACCACAATCACCTGCTCCACCTGTAGCGCCTCAGCAAACGGCAGCTGCGTCACCCGTTACCAGTACACAATTGGTAAATCCGGTTGTAACAGCCGCAACTCAGGCAACACCCGATGTTATTGCAACAAATGCAGACAATCATCCTGTTGTTGACCATGCAAATACCGGAACAGGAAATGCCGTAAATGCATTACCCGCAAGTGGCGGTGGCGTAGAAACTACAGCTTTAACCGGAGAAAGTAAAGATCCTGTTAATGTAGCCATCTTAGACAAACTACCAGAATTTCCGGGAGGAATGGCTAAGTTTTATACTTATGTTGGAAACAATTTCAACAGACCGGAACTGGATGCGGAAAGAACCTTAAGAGTGTATGTATCGTTTGTAATTGAGAAAGACGGTTCCATTACAGACATTATGGTAAAAAACGATCCGGGATACGGAATCGGAAAAGAGGCTATCAGGGTATTGAAATCCTTAAAAACAAAATGGAGCCCGGGTATTTTAAACGGAAATCCCGTTCGAACTGCCTATAACCTTCCCATCACAATAAAAACAGAATAACAATAAAAAACGAAAAAGCAGAATTTAGGTTCTGCTTTTTTTATTTCATTAAGTATTATGCCCATCTTAATTAAATCCCGAAGCAGTAAAAAAAATTAACAAAATAAATTACTTTTACAGCTCCATAAGAGGAAAATCAAATCTATTAAAATTAAAAACTAAAAAATGGGAATATTTTCAGCTATTCTAGGCAACGCCGGCTCTGTTAGTCAGGAAGAGTTATTAAAAAAATACGGACAGCTTTTGACGGACAGAGAAGAAATCGAAATGGGTTTTAAACTACTTCGCGATACTTTTATCTTCACGAACAAAAGATTAATCCTGGTTGATGTACAAGGATTAACAGGAAGCAAAACAGAATACAAATCTATTGCTTACAAAAGTATTACACGTTTCAGTGTAGAAACAGCAGGAACTTTTGATTTGGATGCCGAACTAAAAATCTGGGTGGCAAGCGAATTACAACCAAGCATTGTAAAACAATTTAACAAATCGGTAAATGTATACGATGTACAAAAAGTACTGGCATTTCACGTTTTAGGTTAAGCATTATACAACCAAACCCGACAGGTTTTAAAAACCTGTCGGATTTGATAATAGATAAAATAAAATTATTTTTTCTTTTTAGCAGGAGCTTTTTTGGCAGGAGTTCCTTTTTTAGCCGGAGCAGTATTTACAATTTTCTGCTGTACATACGGTTTATACAAACCATCTTTCTCTGCTCTTTTCTTAGCATCTTCAGCTCTTTGTTTGGAATCCGGATGTGAACTCATCATCTGATCGATAAAGGAAGCTTCATTACCTTCACTCATCTTCGCCAAAATTCTAAATGCCGATTCTTCAGCATTTACATTGTAACCGTTTTTCTTTAAAAATTCATACGAAAACAAATCAGCTTCTGCTTCTTGCTTACGGCTAAACTTACTATCAATAATGGCACTACCTATTTTACCCAACTGACTATCGGTAACACTTGCAATCGTAGCTGATTGAGAAGCAGCCCCTTCCAACAAAGCTTCTTTTCTATAAGCTGCTTTTATCGCGTCTCTGGAATCCTGATTGGCTACGTGACCAATTTCGTGACCAATTACTGCCAGTAATTCATTGTCATCCATAATATCCATCAATCCTGAATATACACGCACGCTTCCATCAGCAGTTGCGAAAGCATTAACTTCTTTTACTTTATAAACTTTATAATTCAAAGTGTAACCGTCACCCGCAGTATACTTTCCAAAAACTCTGTTCAGTCTTAAAGTATACGGATCTGTCGCAGCAGCAACCTGATGTTCAGCATCCATTTTATCAACAGCAGCTTTTGATAAAGCAGCAGCATCAGCATTACTAAAAGTAAAACCGCTAACTCCTTTTTGAACAGCACCCAATGCTTTTTCACCAAAATTAATCTGCGCATTTATTTTTGTAAAACCAAAAGCGGCAAACAAAACTCCCAATACTATAAATTTCTTTTTCATGTTCTATGTGATTACAATTTAACAACAAATGTAGTACAAACCCAATTCCGTTTGAATTGCATTTCGACTAATTTTTTAACAAATAAAGATATAAATTTTAAATGAGTAAAAATGAGCAGTCAAACAAAATCATCACTCCAACTCGAATTGGCCAATAAAAAAGAGGCATTTTACCCCGCATCAATGCTTTAAGAATAAAATTTTAACACACTTACACCATTATTACCAAAAGTGCATTATAAAAACTCCAAGTCTTTCAATACCAAATTAAATCTTAAACGAATCTCCAAATAAACTACATTGCTTATCTTTGTACTTTGAATTTTGATATATGGAAACAGTCATTGAAAATATACCAACAGGAAAACCTAAATGGTTAAAGGTTAAACTTCCTATTGGACAAAAATACACTGAACTTCGTGGTTTGGTTGATAAGTATAGTCTAAACACTATTTGTACTTCGGGAAGCTGCCCAAATATGGGAGAATGCTGGGGTGAAGGTACCGCTACTTTTATGATATTGGGGAATGTATGTACCCGTTCCTGCGGTTTCTGCGGTGTAAAAACCGGACGTCCTGAAACGGTAGATTGGGATGAACCGGAAAAAGTAGCCCGTTCTATAAAAATTATGAACATTAAACATGCCGTAATTACAAGCGTAGACAGGGATGATTTAAAAGACGGCGGCTCAATTATCTGGATTGAAACGGTAAAAGCAATCCGAAGAATGAATCCGAATACGACTCTTGAAACCCTGATTCCTGATTTTCAGGGAATCGAAAGAAATATAGATCGTATTGTCGAGGCCAATCCTGAAGTGGTTTCACACAATGTCGAGACTGTTCGTCGTTTGACTCGTGAAGTGCGCATTCAGGCAAAATACGATCGTAGTCTGGAAGTTTTACGTTATCTGAAAGAAAAAGGAATCAACAGAACCAAATCCGGAATTATGCTGGGGCTTGGAGAAACTGAAGAAGAGGTTTTTCAAACGATGACTGATTTACGAAATGCAAATGTTGATGTAGTTACTATTGGGCAATACCTTCAACCAAGTAAAAAACATTTGCCTGTAAAAGAATTTATAACGCCTGATCAATTTGCCCGATATGAAAAATTTGGTCTTGAATTAGGTTTCCGTCACGTAGAAAGCGGACCACTGGTTCGTTCTTCTTACAAAGCACAAAAACACATTTTATAAAAAGATTTAACTGTTTAACCGTTTTATTTGTTTAATCGGGTAAGTCGTTTAACCACTAAATGTTTATTGGTAGATGCGATTAAACAACTAAACGAATAAACGATTTAACGATTTAACAAACAATCGAAAAGCTTGAAAACAAGAATCGCTATAAACGGTTTTGGAAGAATAGGCCGAAATTTATTTCGCTTACTTTTAAACCATCCTGAAATTGAAGTAATTGCCATTAACGACATTGCTGACAACAAAACCATGTCGCATTTGATAAAATACGACAGCATTCACGGAGTCTTACCTTTTAAAGTCAGTCATGACGAAGAAGGAATTATTGTTGATGGAAAACATTTTTTCTTTTTTCATGAAAAAAGTATCTCTAATCTGGATTGGAAAAGCCACAATATAGATTTGGTAATTGAATCAACAGGAAAGTTTAAAACACACGAAGAACTAAACGCCCATATTGAAGCCGGAGCAAAAAAGGTAATCCTTTCGGCTCCATCAGAAGTTGACACCATCAAAACAGTAGTATTAGGAGTTAACGAAGCCATTCTTGACGGAAGCGAAAACATTGTTTCGAATGCAAGCTGTACGACAAACAATGCGGCTCCAATGATAAAAATCATCGATGAACTGTGTGGAATTGAGCAGGCTTATATCACAACTATACACTCTTACACCACAGACCAAAGCCTTCATGACCAACCACATAAGGACTTACGTCGTGCAAGAGGGGCAAGCCAGTCGATTGTTCCAACAACTACAGGTGCAGCTAAGGCATTAACAAAAATTTTCCCTAACTTGCATCATAAAATCGGAGGATGTGGAATTCGCGTTCCTGTTCCCGATGGTTCCTTAACAGACATCACGTTTAACGTAAAACGTGCTGTTACGATTGAAGAAATAAATAAAGCATTTGAAGAAGCCTCAAAAACAAATTTAAAAGGAATACTGGATTACACGGAAGATCCAATTGTTTCTGTTGATGTAATTGGCAACACACATTCGTGTTTGTTTGATGCTCAATTAACTTCGGTTATTGACAAAATGGTAAAGGTTGTGGGTTGGTACGATAACGAAATTGGATACTCATCAAGATTGATCGATTTAATTTTACTAATAAGAAAAACCTAAGATTCATTGTAAAAGCATTGCCATACATGAAACATTATCTTTTTATTGTTGTTTGTCTATTAAATTCGTTTTTGTACTCTCAATCTAAAAAGAGTACGGATAGCATTTCCTATTACAACAAACTAACGGACACCAATCTCAGCAATAAAAAATACGAAAAGGCAATTTATTACACCGAAAAATCAATTGATTTTTGCGAGGCGAACAATAAATTAGAGAACCTGGCCAATCAGACTTTTAAGCTTGGGAAAATTTATTACCATCAAAAAAATTACGCAGAAGCTCTAAAAAACTTTCATAAAAGCGTTGCTTTGTTTGAAAACACAAAGCCAACCTGCACAAAAGTTTTGGCATTGCACTATATTGGTCTAACCAATACCACAAAAAGCAATTACGAAACTGCGGCAATCTACTACCGAAAAGCCGAAGAGCTTTTAAACCAGTTAAAGATTAAGGATCATGCTGAAATACTAAGCTATCAAAAAGCAATAGCTCTAAAAACCGCTAAAAACCTGCCTTTAGCAGCTGAAACTTTTCACAAAATAACACAACGGCCGGACAATACTGAAATCCTAAAAACCAAAGCCGATTCGTATTATCAACTAGGCTTACTCGAAACACAACTGAAACGAAATGATTCGGCTATAGTCTATTTTGAAAATGCTTTAAATTATAATGCCAAAACAAATAATCTGGCCCAAAAATCAAAAATCGTTCTGGCAATCAGTCAATATTACAGGCAAAACAAAAAATTCGATCTTGCTTACTCGTACCTGGAAGAACATTATCAGTTAGAGAATTACGTCTTAAAGCTAAAAAACACTCAAACGGATCACGATGAATTCGAAAAATTCAAGAAGAACGAGTCCTTAAAAGCCAGTATTAAAAAGGAAAGCGAAGAAAAAATTCAGCTAAAAACCTACCGGTATTCCAAACTGGTAAGTATTCTGGCCATTGCCCTTATCTCGATCTTATCTCTTTTGAGTTTAGCATTGTACAAAAACAACATTATTAGAAATCAGAATAATTTACTGTTAAGAGAGAAAAACAAAGAACTCATTCTGGCCAAAAATAAAGCTGAAAAGGCCTCTAAAGCCCGATCTGAGTTTTTATCGACTGTAAGTCATGAGCTGCGAACTCCTTTAAATGCCATTAACGGAATCACTCATTTATTACTGGAAGATAACCCTAAGAAAAAACAACTCAAATATTTAGAATCTTTGAAGTTCTCGGGAAATTACCTGACTACTTTTATCAATGAGATTCTGGAAATCAATAAAATTGATTCGACAAAGGTCGAAATAGAAAACATAAGCTTTAACCTGAAAGAGCTTCTTTTTAACATTCAGAGCTCTTTAAAGGAACTGGCTACCGCCAACAAAAACTACTTTAACCTTGAAATAGACGAGGCTATTCCGGATAATATAATTGGAGACCCTACAAAACTGTCCCAAATCATCCTGAATTTAATCAACAATGCTTTAAAATTTACTCAAAACGGACATGTCAATGTAATTGCAAAATTATATGAATTGGAAGAAGACAACACAACCATTTACTTTGAGATTGTAGACACTGGAATTGGCATCCCGGAAGATAAGCTTCAGACTGTTTTTGAAAGTTTTTCACAAGGATCAATAGAAGTAAACAGAAAATATGGCGGAACCGGCCTTGGACTTACGATTGTCAAAAAACTAATTGAGCTTTTGGGTGGAGAGATCAAACTAAAAAGTGAAGTTGGCAAGGGTTCAACTTTTACATTCAAACTAAATTTTAAGATCAATAAAGAACAATTGAAAACGATTGAAGAAATAAAACCATACAACGACGTACAATTAAACAACAAATCAATTCTGTTGATCGAGGACAACAAAATCAATCAAATGATTACTCGAAAAATGCTTGAAAATAAAAACATCAGCTGCGAAATCATCGACAACGGTGAAGATGCGGTTGAGCTTTTAAAAGTAAAACGTTTTGACATGATTCTCATGGATGTTCATTTACCGGGAATCAACGGAACAACGGCTACAAAACTTATCAGAGAGTTTGACAAAACCACTCCGATTATTGCCCTTACAGCTATTTCACTAGACGAAAACAGAGACATGCTGCTGTCTTACGGAATGAACGATGTGATTACAAAACCATTTGTTCCGGACGAATTCTACAGTATTATAGCCCGTTTTTTTTAGAAAGATACTAAGGAGCTAAGGCTCTAAGTCACTACGTTTTTTTTGTACATACTCCAGAATCGCAGTGTCAAAATTTTGACTGTTATTGATAAACGTACTTTTTATTGGCAAATAATACAATTGTGAAATCAATTTGGAATCTTTCAGCCGAACATAGTCTTTTTCTGTTGTAATGATTTTTCTATGATTGGCTTTTTCCAGAATATTGGTCACATCTGCATCAGAAAAATGATGATGATCGGAAAAAGTCAAACAGTCATCTTTTTCATTTTTCAAGTAATCAAAAAACGGTGCAGGTTTTGCGATTCCGGCTAAAAGCAATTTTGATTCTGATTGAATATCTTTTACAGCAAGTTGCTCTTCTTCACTATAAATAAAATCATCATAGTTAATAAACGTAAAATACAGCCGCTGGGAGCTCCTTAACTTTAATTTCGACCTAATTTCTTCCTGCTTTCCTTCAGACAGTTCTTTTGGACATTTTGTTATAATTACAATATTGGCACGATCAGCCCCACTTCGACTCTCGCGCAGATTTCCGGTTGGCAGCATAAAATCATCTGTATACAAATCATCATAGGAGCTTAACAGAATATAAAACCCGGCTTTCACTTTTCGGTGCTGATAGGCATCGTCCAACAAAATCACTTCGGGTTTTTCTTTTTGCGAAAGCAATTGTGTAATTCCGTTTCTTCTGTTCGCATCAACAGCCACCTGAATATTGGGAAACTTTTGATAAAACTGAAACGGTTCATCGCCTAAGATTTCGGCATTAGAATTATCACTAGCTAATACATAACCTTCTGATTTTCTTTTGTAGCCCCTGCTTAAAGTGGCAACTTTATATTTCTGAGATAACAATCGGATAAGATATTCTATTTGTGGTGTTTTACCTGTCCCGCCAACACTAAGATTTCCAACCGCAATAACCGGAATATCAAATGAAGTCGATTTTAAAATTCCTTTGTCGAAAAGAAAATTTCTCACTGCAGTGACACATCCGTATAAAATCGCAAACGGGAAAAGTATTTTTCTAAGTACATTCATTTTACGAAAGTATAATATTTTTCGTTAATTTGTTTTATGAATTTGATTCAGGTTCCACGTTTCAGATTTTCCAGCAACAGGAAACTTGAAACCAATAAAACCTGAAACTTCAAACAAAAAGTAGAAATGAAAATCAAAGAAATATTAGCTGTTCTGGAAGAAATGGCTCCTTTGGCTTATGCCGAAGATTTTGACAATGTCGGACTCTTAGTGGGTGATACCGAAACGAAAAGTACCGGAGTTTTGGTTTGCCATGATGCTTTAGAAACTGTAATCGAAGAAGCAATAGCCAAAAACTGTAATCTGGTAGTTTGCTTTCATCCTATTTTATTTTCGGGAATTAAAAAAATAACCGGTAAAAACTATGTGGAGCGTGCCATTTTAAAGGCAATCAAAAACGACATCGCTATTTATGCCGTTCATACTGCATTAGACAACCATTCTCAGGGAGTTAATAAAATATTTTGTGATGCTTTAGGCCTGATCAACACTAAAGTCTTAATCCCTAAACAAAGTTTCATTCAAAAGTTGATTACCTATACCACCCCTGATAATTCAGAAAAAGTTCGCAATGCTATGTTTCAGGCCGGCGCTGGTACGATTGGAAATTATGACAACTGTAGTTTTAATACCGAAGGCTTTTTTACTTTTCAGGGAAATGAAAACAGCAATCCTGTAATTGGTGAAAGAGGAAAACTACATACAGGAACTGAAATAAAAATCGAAGTTGTATTTGAAAAACACTTACAGTCTAAAATTTTAAAAGCTTTATTTTCCAGCCATATTTACGAGGAAGTAGCTTATGAAATTTATGATCTGAAAAATGCCCATCAAAATATTGGATTGGGAATGATTGGTGAATTTGAAACTGAAATGGATGAAAAAGACTTTTTATATTCCGTAAAAGACAAAATGATTGCAGACGGAATTCGTCATTCTGCTTTTTTAGGAAAAAAAATAAAGAAAGTCGCTGTTTTAGGCGGCTCAGGAAGTTTTGCTATAAAAAATGCTATTCAGGCAGGGGCAGATGCTTTTTTAACTGCCGATTTAAAATACCATCAATTTTACGAAGCAGAAAACCGACTTCTTTTAGCCGATATTGGTCATTTTGAGAGCGAACGGTATACAAAAAACTATATTGTTGATTATCTTCGAAAAAAAATCCTTAATTTTGCCATCATTTTATCAGAAGAAAATACAAATCCAGTTAAGTACTTATAAGAATATGGCGAATACGAAAGAATTAAGTGTTGAGGACAAGTTAAGAGCAATATACGATTTACAGCTTATTGACTCCCGAATTGACGAAATCAGAAACGTAAGAGGAGAACTTCCTTTAGAAGTAGAAGATTTAGAAGATGAAGTTGCTGGTTTAAGCACACGTTCAGAGAAACTGAAAGGAGAACTTGAAGTGATTGAAGAGCAAATCAAAGGGAAGAAAATTGCCATTGATGAGCACAAAGAGGTGATCAAAAAATACACGAAACAACAAGAATCAGTTCGTAATAACAGAGAATTTAATTCTTTGACTAAAGAGGTTGAATTTCAGGAATTAGAAATTCAATTGGCTGAAAAGCAAATCAAAGAAATGAAAGCTTCTATCGAACATAAAAAAGAAGTTATTTCTAATTTAAAAGAAAAACTTGACGCAAAAAGTTCGCATTTAAAACATAAAAAATCTGAACTGGATGCGATTATGGCTGAAACTCAAAAAGAAGAAATCTTCTTAACGGAGAAATCAGCAGAGTTTGCTTCACAAATCGAAGAGCGTTTATTAGCGGCTTACAACAGAATCAGAAGCAGTGTTCGTAATGGTTTAGCGGTAGTATCTATCGAAAGAGGAGCTTCAGCGGGATCGTTCTTTACAATTCCTCCACAAACTCAGGTGGAAATTGCTTCAAGAAAAAAAATCATCACTGATGAGCACTCTGGAAGAATTCTGGTTGACAGCGCATTAGCTGAAGAAGAAAAAGAAAAAATGGAACAATTGTTCTCTAAAATCTAAATAACTGTCCCGATCTGATCGGGACTTTTTTTTTGCGTCTAAGCACTATTTCTTTGCCACGAACTACACTAATTTTGCCAATTTCTATTTTGATACAGTAAAGAATAAAAATTCGCGCTAAATTTGTGTAATTCGTGGCGAAACTTTTTTAGGTCGATTCCCGAATATTATTTTTATCACTAAATTATTTGTTTTGGGAATTAAAAAAGGAATCCGTTTTATCACTTTAAAATCGGTTGGGTCTTATATTAACTTTTTGAGCTATGTTCGTCCGCAAAAAGCGATGGAGCTTTCTTATGCCCTTTTTAGCCAACCCAGAATTGGAAGACTAAAGAAAGAAGCACTGCCCAAAGTATTAAGAAATACAGAAACAGAGACGTTTCACCATAACGAACATCATTTTCAAACGTATGTCTGGAAAGGTAACGAAACCAAAATATTGCTTGTTCACGGTTGGGAAAGTAATGCTTCGCGTTGGAAAAAAACCTTACCGCACCTTCAAAAATCAGGCAGTACCATTATTGCAATTGATGCTCCGGCACACGGACAAAGCAGCGGTAAAGAATTTAACGTTCCTCTGTATGCTGAATTTATCAATAAAGCGGTCGAAAAATACCAGCCTGCCATTATTATTGGTCATTCCATCGGTGGCGCAGCATGTGTCTATCATCAGTATTTGTTTCCCCACACCAGCATCAACAAAATGGTCATTCTGGGAGCTCCCTCTGATCTAAAAACACTGATTGACAATTATATCTCAATGTTAAGCCTGAACACCAAAATGTTTTCACTTTTGGAAAGTAAATTCATGAATCGTTTCAATTTTAAACTGGAAGATTTTTCAGGACAGCGTTTTGCCTCAGAATTTAATGTTTCGGGGTTAATTGCCCACGACACTTCAGACAAGATTGTTGCTTTTGAGGAGGGCAAAAAAATCGCCAGTCATTGGAAAAACAGTCAGTTTATTGAAACTAAAGGCTTGGGTCACGGAATGCATGACGATGAATTGTATCAAAAGGTTATTGAGTTTTTGTTTGCTTCTAAATAAAGGTGCTAAGGTTCTAAGATGCTAAGATCCTAAGGTTAAAAAATCCAACAATCTAACAATCCAATCATCCAAGAATCTAAAGATCTAAGAAGTCTAACCATCTAATAATCTAAAAAAAATGATCGCTGTAATTTTTGAAGTAATTCCAAACGAAGGAAAAAAAGAAGAGTATCTGTCTATTGCCGCAAGTTTACGACCGGAATTAGACAAGATAGAAGGTTTTATATCAATCGAACGCTTTCAGAGTTTCAGTGACCCTGAGAAAGTTTTGTCATTGTCCTTTTGGAAAGACGAAGAAAGCGTTCAACAATGGAGAAATTTAGAAATGCATCGCCATGCACAAGCCAGGGGACGTAAAGAAATTTTTAAAGATTATCACTTACGAATTGCCGCCGTAGTTCGAGATTACGGAATGTTTGACCGCGAAGAAACCCCTACAGACAGTTCCGATTTTCATAAGAAGTAAAGGTTCTGAGGTACTGAGGTACTGAGGTTCTAAGGTTCTAAGGTTCTGAGATGCTAAGTTTCTAAGGTTAAAATCTAACAATCTAACAATCTAAAAATCTAATAATCTAAATATCTAATTATCTAAATATCTAATAATCTAACAATCTAAAGATCTAATAATCTAATAATCTAAATATCTAACAATCTAAATATCTAATAATCTAAGAAGTCTAACCATCCAACCATCTAATAATCTAAGAAGTCTAACGACCCAAGAAGTCCAAATTTTGACTACTTTTGCACTATGGAAGAGAATTTAAAACGTCTGAATAAATTTATAGGAGAAACAGGATACTGTTCTCGTCGTGAAGCCGATAAACTTATTGAAGAAGGACGCGTAACAATAAATGGTGCTGTACCGGAAATGGGAACAAAGGTTTCGCAGGATGATGAAGTACGTATCGATGGAAAGCTGATTGTCGAGAAAAACGAAAAAATGGTTTATTTAGCGTTCAACAAACCTGTTGGAATTGAATGTACAACCAATCTTGAGGTTCGAAATAATATTGTAGATTATATCAATTATCCTAAACGTATTTTCCCGATTGGACGTTTGGACAAAGCGAGTGAAGGATTGATTTTTATGACTAATGATGGTGATATTGTCAACAAAATTCTACGCGCACGAAACAATCACGAAAAAGAATATACCGTTACGGTTAACAAACCTATTACCGATCGTTTTATACAGCGAATGGGAAATGGTGTTCCAATTTTGGACACGGTTACCCGAAAATGCAAAGTAGAACAAATTAGTAAATACACCTTCAAAATTATTCTGACCCAAGGTCTGAACCGTCAGATTCGTAGAATGTGTGAATATTTAGGATACGATGTAACTGCTTTAAAACGTATCCGCATCATCAACATCTCATTGGATGTTCCGGTGGGTCGTTATCGTGATTTAACCGATGCTGAAATTAAAGAACTGAATCATTTGATCGCACCGTCCAGTAAAACAGAGGAAGCCAGTCTCCCAAAAGAGGAAGCTCCAAAACGTAGAACCGAATTTATTTCGAAACACGATCCCCGATTTAAAAAAAGAGGAGACTATTAAAATATTCGCATAAAAAAATCCCTTTCGATAAAACGAAAGGGATTTTCTTTAATATGAGAAATTGTATTTTTTATCAGAACCATCTTCTTCTTTTGAATAAAAACACTCCAACTGATGATAAGACAACAGACACTAAGAGAAGAATCCAAATACCATATTTACTTTCTTCCAGACCATTCGGCACATTCATTCCATACAAACTCGCTATTAAAGTAGGAATCATCAGAATAATAGAAATCGAAGTCATTTGCTTCATAATGTTATTCATGTTATTAGAAATTACCGAAGCATAAGCATCCATCATCCCCGTCAAGATATTGCTGTAAATATTTGCCGTGTCCTGTGCCTGACTTAATTCGATATCAACATCTTCCAGTAAATCCGGGTCAAAATGCTCTCTTTGGGCTTTTAGATTTTTGATTCTGTGAAATAAAACATCATTCCCTTTTAAGGAAGTAATAAAAAACACCAGACATTTTTCGATCTGTAAAAGCGCCTGTAATTCTGCGTTCTTGATCGATTTCTCCAGGTTGTCTTCAGCCAGTTTTATCTTTTGATTGATCTGCTTTAAGTATTTTAGATACCAGACACTTGACGATAGAAGTAACCTCATCACTAAATCGAAATTGTCTTTGATCACTATATTTTTCCGTCTTGTATATTGAAGAAAATCAGAAACTATCTCGGTTTCATAAAAACTAATCGTAACGCAAACATCATCTTTAAAAATCAAACCCAAAGGTATGGTTTGAAAAGGAAGCTTAACATCGTTACTCTTTATAGGAACCCTCATGATAAACAAAGTCCAGCCGTCTTCAGACTCCATACGGGGTCTTTCGTCGATATCCTCAATATCGTTATAAAAGGCTTCAGGAATCTGAAGTTCTTCCAGTAAGTATTTTTTTTCTGTTTCTGAAGGAGATTCAATGCTGATCCAGCAGTTTGGAGTCCATTCTTGTATCTCGATTAGTCCGTTGTTGTTTTTGTAAAAGGCTTTCATTTCAAAATTGCAGGTGTTTAGCGTAGCATTTTGAAAAAATTCAAAAGCTACTTTAATTAAATACTAACGAATAATAATCGTCCATTGGAGAAGTTTTTTTTAGTGTTGCAAAAGTATTCTTTATTTTTAAAACGAAAAACTTTAAACTACTAATTAATTATTAAAAAACCGCCCTATATAAATTCTACAGGGCGGTTTTTACAAGTATTTACTACTTTTTTTCTACAAATTCGTAATAAAGTGCTTTTGAAAGAAAAGGATCATCCTTGTGATCTTCTATACGATTCTCTTCCAGATAACCTTGTCCTTCGCCAACAATATTTATTGTTGAAAAGTAAGCATCGCGGCTCTCATCGTTAAAGTGCAAGTTTCTTAAAAACCAGGGATCAACTCCTTTATTTACTGAGACATTATAGTTTGTGATTAGATTTCCCCAATTTACAAAACTGCATAAAAGTATCGTTCCGTAAAAACACCAGACCATTTGGTTAAAAAGGTAAGCGTTTGTTTTTTGTCTGGTGATTTTTAAAAAGGTAAAAATCAAACCAATTACCGCTAAAATCAGAAAAGCATAAACTCCCAGTCTTTTATAAGTTAAGCCAAAGAATGACACATATTCTGAATTTTTAATAATGGTACTCACTATTAATACGCCATTTAAAACAATCCATACTTTAGCCAGTTTTTTAAGATGAGCTGCTTTTTTATCAAAATTAAATCCTCCTTTAAAATAAAACAGTATCACTCCAACCGCCATAATTATTGAAAAGATTACGGCATTCACTCTTTCGTGAGTAGCTGAGCTAAGTTTAGAGGTCTCGACAGCCTCAAAAAATTGCTCATAATTGTAGGTGATGATAAAAACCAAGAGCATAAAATTTAATAAGACTAATGTAATCTCGCCGCTTTTTCTTTCAAAGTCCAAATCTAAAAACGAAAATGTATTCTGATTTTTGATTTCGACAACATTACTAAACTCATTGTCTAAAAGTTTATTTTTCTCGTAACACAGTTCGGGAACCCAATAATTCCAGAAACTAAATGAAATATAAAACCCTAAAACCCCTATTAGAACTACTTCGAAAATATCAAGATCTAAAGTATAATCCGTTAATAGAGAGGAGAAATGCTCACTTCCGAACGAATAGGCCGTAAAAAACACGATTAAAAAGACCAACGGAATCACCACATAAGCAATAAGCTTTTTCGCAAAATTATTATCGATTTTTCTTTCCGGAAGCCATTGACTGAACACAAAAACACGTCCTGCTGAAGCAAATGCATTTAAGAATACAAGAGGAAAAACCTGAAGTATCTTTAGCTCCGGATCCTGTATTCTAAAATGCAAGAACAAAACAGACATGGAAAGTGCTAAAAATGAAGCAAAATCCCCGTACCAGGCAAAGGCCAGACACGACAGTACGGATGTAACCACCAAAACCAAATGAGATCGGTCAGTAAACTTATCCTGAAAAAAACAACAAATCAGGCCGATTAACAATAGTCCAAAAATGGCGAGGTTCACTCCCATTGATTCATGGTAAAAAAGCAGGATAAAGATCAAACTGCAGGCTGGGATAACTAGGTGTTTTTTCATTGTTGTTGAATTTATGTATTAGAAGTCATGTAGATTATCGCCCCTTTTATTGGTTTTCTTTGCAATATTTTTGTGACGATTTTGTTATTTTAAATTTAAAAGTACTTTGTATTTCAAAGTTATTAGGTAAAAAAATAGAGCTATTACGATTTCATTAATTTTTCGAGAAAAGAAAGGTGTTCTTTGAAAGCCGCACGCCCTCTGGGAGTTACCTGGTAAGATGTTTTAGGTTTCTTGCCTACAAACTCTTTTTTTACTTCGATATATTCCGCTTTTTCAAGAGCTGACGAATGACTTGCCAGATTTCCGTCCGTAATATTCAGCAGATTTTTCATTTCAGTAAAATCTACCCATTCGTTGACCATCAAAATGGACATAATACCCAATCTGACACGGCTTTCAAAATCTTTATTTAGTTTATCAATAATTCCCATCGAATGGATTATTTATATTTTTTGAACATTATTAATCCGTACAAGATATGCAAAATACCAAATCCAATGATCCAAAAAATCAAACCGTACCCAATAAAAAAAAGAGAAATAAATCCTAAAACCAACTCGCAAAATCCCAAGTACTTAATATCAGAAAAAGTATACTTTTCAGCATTTATTAAAGCCAGTCCGTAAAAAATTAAAGTAGCCGGTGCAATTAAACCATAAACCTCATGAAAGATCAGCGCCAGACAAAATATACCTCCGGCCAATAATGGAACTGTCAGGTTCAAAAGCATATTTTTGGTAGCCGAAGTCCAAATAGGTAAATTATGTTTTCTGCTTTTTCTAACGGTAAAAAACAAACCGAAGCTAAAAGCAAAAGCTAAAATAATCAAACCTGTAAAGACCAGTTCTGAAACCAGGTTAGCAGAATATTGCTTCTCATAATCTCCACCAAAATATTCGGTCCCGTTTGCTTTAAACAATTGGTAAACATACAATCCACCAATTAAAGCCGAAAGTCCCGCAAATACTCCTGAAAGGCCGCTTAATGATATAAATCTTGAAGAACGCTCCATCATGGAACGAATATGGGCTAAATCTTCTTGGTGCTTCTGATTCATAAATAAAGTACTTTGAGATACAAAGTTAAATATTAATTTGAATTGACAAGCTAATTTTTGGAAAAATTTCGCAGAGATGCGCAGAGTTGACACAGAGATACGCGAAGATTTCTATATTGCTCTGTGTAGCTTTGTGTAAACTCTGTGTGTCTCTGCGGAACAAAAAAAATCCCACGAAGACTCACAAAGCTGGCACAGAGATGCACGGAGTCTTTTATGCATTCTTTTCTAAAAAAAAATCCAAATCCCAACTTTATAAAACATGGATAGTCCCTATAGGACATTTTTTCTTATTTTTTCTACCGAAATGTGACTTCTAACGGAGTTTATATTGTAGCGAATAAATAAACGCTAACAACAACAGATAACTTACCTTTTTTCTGCAGATATGTGACTCCTAGCGGAGTCTATATCGTAGACAATAGGCAATTACAACATAATAGCCATTACAGCATTTTTCTACACTAACATTAAACTCTTGAAAGAGCTTATCCATAGGGATCAAATAAAGGTAACACAACAACTAACCTGATTCGTCTTGTCCCGTAGGGACTACACCTTCAGATTCCAACATTAACTTCACCCCATCCAAAAAAAAGCCCGTTCTCTCGAACAGGCTTTAATCTAAAATTTATTTCTACACTATTAATTTTTAGCGCTTCGCATCTTTCTTGCTAAAAGTGTATTTTTCAACAACATTGCAATGGTCATTGGTCCTACTCCACCAGGAACCGGTGTAATAAATGATGATTTTTTACTTACTCCGTCGAAATCAACGTCACCTGTAATTACATAACCTTTTGGATGTGAAGCATCTTCTACTCTTGTAATTCCAACATCAATTACTACTACCCCATCTTTCACCATGTCGGCTTTTAAGTAATTTGGCACTCCTAATGCCGTGATAATAATATCAGCACTTCTGGTATACTCCTCAATGTTTTGGGTTCTGCTGTGCGTTAGCGTAACTGTAGAATCTCCCGGATTTCCTTTACGGCTCATTAAAAGACTCATTGGTCGGCCCACGATATGACTTCTGCCAATAACAACAGTATGTTTTCCTGCAGTTTCAATATTGTAACGCTCTAACAACTGCATGATTCCAAATGGTGTTGCAGGAATAAAGCTGTCCATCTCTAAAGCCATTTTTCCAAAATTCGCAGGATGAAAGCCGTCAACATCTTTGTCCGGATCGATAGCCATCAGAATTTTTTGTTCGCTAATGTGTTTTGGTAAAGGCAATTGTACAATAAATCCGTCCAGATTATCGTCTTCATTCAGTTCTTTAATTTTTGCCAGTAGTTCTGTTTCTGTAATTGTTTCGGGTAAACTCACCAAAGTCGAATCAAAGCCTATTTGCTGGCAAGATCTCACTTTACTTCCTACGTAAGTTAAACTTGCTCCATCCGTTCCCACGATTACTGCTGCCAAATGAGGTACTTTCCCTCCGGCATCTTTTATCGATTGAACTTCGGCTGCAATTTCGTTTTTAATGTCTTCAGCTGTTTTTTTACCGTCTAGTAGTTGCATTGTTTTATTTTAGTTTCTGATTTAAAATTTCCGGTTTCACGTTAAAAGCGAAACACCTATTTATATTAATCAAAAAAGTTTCAAGTTGTAGTTTCATAACCTGAAACCTTAAACTTGAAACTTTTTTATTTTATCTCGGCATTCCGCCTGGCATTCCTTTCATTCCGCCCATCATCTTCATCAGATTTTTTCCGCCCGGACCCTGCATCATCTTCATCATCTTGCTCATTTGGTCAAACTGCTTCATTAACTGATTTACCTGCTCGACTTTGGTTCCGGAACCTTTAGCGATTCTGGCTTTTCTTTTCACGTCGATTATCGAAGGTTTACTTCTTTCTATCGGGGTCATCGAGTGGATGATCGCCTCAATATGTTTAAAAGCATCATCTTCTATCTCTACGTCTTTCATGGCTTTTGAAGCTCCCGGTATCATTCCGACCAAGTCTTTCATGTTACCCATTTTCTTTACTTGCTGAATTTGCGTAAGGAAATCATCAAAACCAAATTCGTTTTTAGCGATTTTCTTTTGAAGTTTTCTGGCTTCTTCCTCATCAAATTGCTCCTGTGCTCTCTCTACAAGCGACACAACGTCACCCATACCTAAGATACGCTCAGCCATACGATCCGGATAGAAAACATCAATTGCTTCCATCTTCTCCCCCGTACCTACAAATTTGATTGGCTTGTTTACAACCGATTTGATCGAAATTGCAGCTCCACCACGTGTATCACCATCTAATTTTGTTAAAATAACTCCATCAAAATTCAGGATATCATTGAAGGCTTTTGCCGTATTTACAGCATCTTGTCCTGTCATAGAATCCACAACAAACAAGGTTTCCTGAGGCTGAATTGCTTTATGAACACGAGCAATTTCGTCCATCATTTCCTGATCTACTGCTAAACGACCAGCTGTATCGACAATCACTACGTTAAAACCGTTAGCTTTTGCATGTTTGATTGCGTTTTGAGCAATTTCAACAGGGTTTTTATTTTCCGGCTCTGAATAAACCTCAACGCCTATTTGATCTCCCACAACATGTAACTGATTAATCGCCGCAGGACGGTAGATATCACACGCTACTAAAAGTGGTTTTTTATTTTTCTTTGTCTTTAAGAAATTGGCCAGTTTCCCTGAGAAGGTCGTTTTTCCCGATCCCTGAAGTCCTGACATTAAAATAACAGAAGGATTTCCGGAAAGATTAACACCGGCAACATCACCACCCATCAATTCGGTTAGTTCGTCTTTCACTAACTTCACCAGTAATTGTCCCGGCTGAAGCGTTGTTAAAACGTCCTGACCAATTGCTTTTTCTTTTACTTTAGTGGTAAAATCTTTAGCAATTTTAAAGTTAACATCGGCATCAAGTAAGGCACGACGAACTTCTTTTAAAGTATCGGCAACGTTTACTTCTGTAATTTTACCGTGTCCTTTTAATATATGGAAGGCTTTATCTAACTTATCACTTAAATTATCAAACATACTTTTTTCTTTATTTGAAGTGCAAAGATAATCTAATTAGGCATTTCAGGCAATTTTTATTTAAAGTTGAAGTACGTTTTGATTTTACCGCAAAGAACGCAAAGTTTTACGCAAAGTTCGCTATGTTTTTTTTGCACGCAAAGACGCGAAGTCGCAATTTCTTTTCTCGCAGATCTAGCAGATATAGCTGATTTTTTTACATACTTTATCTCAAAAAAATCTACCTAATCTGTGAGAACAAAAAAGACGCAAAGTTTTTTTGCCACGAATCACACGAATTTTACGAATTTTCCAAACTAACTTTTTTAACTCTCGCAGATTTGGCAGATATCGCTGATTTTTTTCATACTTAATCTAAGAACAAAGCAGCTGTCTAATCTGCGAAAACAAAAAAGACGCAAAGAATAAAACCTTTGCGTCTTTGTAACTTTGTCCCTTTGCACCTATTTTCTAAAACTGGAAGTAAATAAACGGTTGCGAACCGGCAACTGCTGTTGCATAAACGATCCAATATGTAAATCCCAGAATAATTGCTTTTCCGATCAGAGGCGTTTTATCAAAAACTAATTTCATTTTAGAGGTAACAGCTTCCGGCAAGACATGCCAAACGTATCCGAATAGCATCAATAAAAAGACATTTTTGTAACCTATTATGATTGCCTGCCAATGTTCCGGCTCAAAAGTCAACTGACCAATATTATTGATAACCTGAAGTGCTGTTTCAAAATCTCTGGCACGGAAAAATATCCAACAAAAAACAACAAAATGAAAGGTAATGACGATTGAAAAGAATTTCCATAAAAATCCAGAACCTTTGCCCTCTTTTTTTGGAGGGAAGAATTCCATGAAAATTTTATGAACGGCTAATGCCAATCCGTGTAAGGCTCCCCAAACAATAAACTGTGCTCCGGCTCCATGCCACAACCCTCCTAACAACATCGTGGTAAACAAATTGAAATTGGTCACCAAGGTTTGGTTTTTCTTTTTTGAAAGTAAAAAGGTCAGGCAGAAAAGCACTAATGCTCCAATTGCAATCCCTAGTGGAATGAAACTCTCGTTTATGTTTGAAATTCCCCAAAGCAATAATCCGAAGAAGAATAAACTTGGGAATAAAAACCCTGCGAATGTTCCTTCACGATTTCCACCGATCGAGATATACAAAAAGTCTTTCAGCCAGGTGGATAACGAAATATGCCATCTTCTCCAGAAATCAGTGATAGAAGTTGACTTATAAGGCGTTCTAAAGTTGGCCGGAAGTTTGAATCCTAACAGCAAAGCGATTCCGATTGCCATATCTGAATATCCAGAAAAGTCACAGTAAATTTGAATCGCATACCCATAAGATGCCATTAAATTTTCGAACGAGGTATAATTCATCGGGGTGTCAAAAACACGATCAACGAAATTTATAGAGATGTAATTTGAAATTACTGTTTTCTTAATCAATCCACCAATAATCAAAAACAAAGCATTGTTTACATCTTCTCTGGTCAGGTTTAATTTCTGATAAATCTGAGGTAAAAAATCTTTTGCTCTAACGATTGGTCCTGCCACCAACTGTGGGAAGAACGAAACGAAGAACAGATATTCGATATAATTTTTGGTTGGTTTAATTTCTTCACGGTAGATTTCAATAATATAACTCATCGACTGAAAGGTATAGAATGAAATTCCAACCGGCAGAAAAATATCGTGCAGTTCATAATTTCCATGAAACATATCATTGAAGGTAACAATCATGAAGTTCATGTATTTGAAATACCCCAACAATCCCAGATTCAGAATTACACTGATCACCAGATAAATTTTCTTGGTACTGTCTTTTGCTTCTCTGTAAATGATCTGACTCAGTCCGTAATCAACAACAGACGAAAGTAACAAGAGTAAAAAGTAAATCCCACTTGACTTGTAATAAAAGAAAAGCGAAAAGAGGATAACGTATGTTAATCTCAAATAAAATGTTTTGCGTAAAAAGGCATACACAAAATAAAAAACCAGAAATAATCCCAGGAACAAACCGGTATTAAACAGTAATTTTTCTTCAGGATTGTATATAAACCAACTTTGAACCTGCTCCGGAGTAATCGCTCCAAAATTCTGAATGAACCAATTATTTATGCTATCTATTGTAATCAACTTAATTCTTTAATTTAAAATTATCGTATGCTTTTAAAAATGCTTCTGCAAACAAGTCCCCTTGTTTTTCATATCCTTTTTTAGAATAATGAACCCAATCCGGGCCAATTAATCCCGAAGACTTTAAACCTCGGATTCCTTCCATCGCTCCCAATTCATCGTATAAATCCCAAACTGCAAAACCATCTGTCTTTGCTATTTCAATAATACTTTTTGCGTAATCGCGAATATAAACATTGGGTCTTCTTGCTTTGAGTAATGAAGGAGGCGGAGTCATCACAAGGATAGAAACCTTACGATTGTGTTCTTTTACATTTTTTATAAAATCACGCAATTCCTTTATATAAGCCGAAGCTTCCATATGATCGTAGCTTTCATTTGTTCCTAACGAAAGAACTATAAGATCGCCATGCAATGCTTTTAGCTGTTCAAAAAATAACGGGTACTTATTATAATCCGAAAACTTGGCTCCATTTACCCCAATACTGCTGTAAATTAAACCCGGTGTATCTCGTTCTAAAACGATCCCGCTCAATTCGTACTTTGAAGCTTCTTTATTTGGAAGCAGGAAAATACGACTCAACGTTTTTTCAGAGTTGTAATAATGAGTAAACGAATCCGATTCCAAATTTAAAGGAACAAATTCTGAACTCGTAATATTTCTGGGTTTAGTCTCGTTTGTTCGGATTTTAAGCGTTCTTCCCGCGCGAATGTTATTCGATTTCAGACGATTGTCTTTTCTAATATCGGCTACCGAAACATTGTATTTATCAGCAATTGTCGAGATCGCTTCTCCTTTTTTGATCTTGTGCGTAATTACTTTTCGCTCTGTAGACTGAATTGTTTTGGTTTGAGAGGATATCGCTAAATCAAACATGTTCTGATTTTGAGGCGTAATAATTTTGATGGTATTGAAATTATACGCAGCATCTTTAACATTCAATTCAACAGCAAAACCGCCATTGTCTCTCCAAAGTGCAATTCCGCTTAAACCAACAGGAACATTTTTGACAGGATGAATGTTTCGGTAACTTTCCCAGCCTCTGTTGGAATGAAACCGCTCGTTATAAGAACCGTTTGTTTTCGCCAGCTGATACGGAAAAACTAACCCGCGGCCGCCATTACCAAACTTTTGCTGCAGTTTTTTTCTAATCTCATTGGTCATCAAATCACTCTGAATGTGCGAATCTCCCACATGGACCATATTGATTTTCTGACTATTTTGACTTTCGTTTGCCTTCAATTTCAAAAAAAACGGCACTAAGACTTCTGCATTATAAATCCTGTCTCCCGAAAAAGAATCAACAGCGGCTGTATCGGCTTTATGCATCATATTTTTTGTAATTGGATTTAAATCTGTCTTTGGTGTTTTATCGTTTGTTGAGAAAAAAAGACAACAAAAGAAGATAATTAATCTATTCATTTACGCTATCTGTTTTTACCGCTACGGAATCTGTATTGGTCTTCCTGGCTGTTTTCCGTTTGTTGGTATCTGCCTCTCTGTTTACCCGTAATACTTTATATTGCTCGTAGCCTTTGTTCAATTGATCGTATACTAATTTACCAATAGCTTTTGCCCCACGCTGGTTAAAGTGTGTATAATCTTTATTGGCTCTGGCCGGAGATTCGTCTACCCATTTCACCATTGATCCGTCACCTCCCATTAAGGTGTACAAATTCACAAATCCGGATTCGGTTTCAAGTGCGTATCTTTTTTGAGCTCTCATTAAAGGAACAACGGCTGAATCGGTTTTCATTTCTAAATCATACTTGGTAGATTTATCGGCTGTCGAAATGATCAGGATCGAAACTCCCGGAAAAGATTCTTTAATTTTATTCACCGCTTTGGTCATACCTCTTTGATACCAATTGTAATTTTTAGTGCCATAATTTAAAACGTTGGTTCCGTAATGCAGAATAACCAAATCGTACTTTAAACTGTTATTGAACCCCTGCATCACATTCGCATTAAAAGTAGAAATCGGCAAACCTGAATTCCCTCTTTGTGAGAAGTTGTCTACATGAACCCCGTTTCCGTTATCAAAATTAAACCCATAGATTGGAATGGAATCGGCATGAATAAAATTGGCTTTGAATCCTTTTATGCTTCCCGAAGTTACTTTTAGAGTGTTGATCAGATTGTTTGGCACAAGGCTTTTTCGCAAGGTATCTTTTCCGATAATGAAATTCACATTTCCTTTTTTAGTTCCTCTTCCGTAATACAAAGTCGGACTATCTAAAGTTGTTGCGTGTTTGTTTAAACCTGCTTCGTACTGAACCCAGGTCGTATTTGATTTATCATTGGCAAAAAACACGTGTCCGTTTACACCAAAAGGGCTCGTTGGATGTTTTACGTTTAAGTACGATTGCATTTTCCAGTTTTTGGAAGCCGAAGATTTTACAGAACCACGTGATGCTGCAGATTCTGAATTGATCGACACAAAACCAACACCGCTTCCGCCAAAACGTTCCTGATAATTGGCGCGAACATCCTGCACAATTAAATCACCATCGGTCATGGAATCTCCATAATAGGCAATTCTGACTTTGGATTGCGGATTATTCTCCAGCTGGTATAATTTTTCGTAAAAAGAAATCAGGTATTGGTATCCTTTGTAGTTATCGAAAGTTTCAGACGGAAATTCGATTCCTTCCGAAGCATCGAAAACAATCTTTTCCCTCATTTCATTTTTCTCATCTTCGGTCAGACTGTCTCCACCCTGTTCCAGAGAATCATTTGCGACTGACTCTAAAAGCAGACTATCGATTAGTACGTTTTTAGAATCTACTTTACTATCCGAAAAGATCTTGTCCGGCAAGATTTGCTTAAACCCGATGAAAGCTATAAATGCCAGTGCCACAATGGCAAAAGACTGAAAGAAATAAGATTTTGTATTCACTCGTAATAATAAATTTGAAGAAAGGATTCACTAAAAATTTCATTTCAAAATTCCTACTAATTCCTTATAAAAAAGTACGGGCAAAGATAGAATTAAACAATTAATTTCTAGGTTCTTTTTAACATTAAAATAATACAAAAAAAAGAGGCCGAACGAATCCAGCCTCTTGATCAAAAAAAAATAAAAAAAATAAAGTCAATGATTAACTAAATTTTGAAATGAATTGAATATAATAGACTAGGAATGTAAAAACCCCGAACAAATTAATTATTCGGGGTTTCTTATCTTCTTCTTATTTAAGAATTGCGTACTCTAAAGCAACATAACCTCTTATTCCTGCTTCATTTGTCATAGCCAGGAATTTAACTTTATAATAATTTCCGGCTGCATCTTTAACCACATAAAAACGATCTGTTCTTATGCTTGGCAAAGTAGTTGGTCCTCCACCATTTCTCCAGTTAGCTCCAATAACTCTTTGATCTGTTTTAGAAACTGCAAAATTTGCTTCAACTACTTTTTCTTTAGTAAATCCTGCATAGGTCACATCAGCTGTAACTAACACCTGATAAACCAGAGTTCCCGCTTTTGAATTAGTTGTAATAAAGTCAGAATATCCATAAGTAACATCGCCTTTACCCATATTTAAATAGTTCGTAAATACTGTAAAGTTTAAGTCCCATTTTGCTTTTTGAGGTTCAACAACAACTGTGTTTCCAGTTGTTAAACTGAAAAATGTAAAGTTAAAATCAACATCTTTTGAAATTACTTTTTCTGTGAATGTAGCAGAAGTCAAATCAGCGTATTGGATTTTGTATCCATTACCACTTCTTAATATTCTAACTTTCTTCCATCCTCTTGAATCGCCATCAACACTAACGGAACCTTTTTCAGGTACAGCTGTTGACACTTTAGCTCCAAGATTAACTAAGTATACTTTATTGTCTGCATCTGTAGCAGAAACTTCAGCAATAGCCGTTCCTATTCCTGCTCCAGCACCAGCTAAAACACCGGTTGGATTATCAACATATCCGTTTGATGCAGGCGTCTCACCATTTCCAACTGAAACATTGGTATCAATTGTCTGAGATACTGTAATATCTGATGTAGCTAATTTTTTAACAGCCATTTTAACCGATCCGTTCAAAACAACTCTAAAATCATCACCAGATGAGAATCCGAAATCCCATGATTCTCTGTTTACTGCTTTAAATTCTGCAGCACTTAAATCAAGATAAACCTGACTTGGCTGATTAGGACCTCCAACACTTGGTTGTAAAGTTGCTCCAACGGTCGGGATCTCGACCTTAGTATCGTCGTCACTTGAGCAAGATGCAAGTGATAAGAAAGCGAATGATAATAATAAAAGTTTTTTCATTGTATTTATGTATTAAGTATTTAAAGATTAAGATTATATGCTAATTTAAAAAAGTAAGAACGTCCGTATGCGAGCATTAAATTCGAAGATGTTGCATGTGCCGATCCTCCACTTGTTTTACTTCGGTTTACATCGGTTACATTAAAAATGTTTCTTGCTCCGACCGTTACTTCAAATCTGTCTTTGAAGAAATTCTTTCTGATTGATGCATCAAACCAATTACTAGGAGCGATAGTAGTCAACACATATTCTGATGCACCTTCCTCAAACTGTTGTGTTTTTCCATTGTATTTGTAATAACCCGAAACAATTGTTTTCCACTTTGGAATATTATAAGACACACTTGCATTTAAATTAAACGAATAGAGAAAATCATCGTTTGAAACAATTTTTTGATTGTCTAATCGCTGCGAAACTCCTACCAATGCAGCTCCAACATTAATCGTCAAGCTATTTAATCTGAACTGATTCGTTGTAGAAAAATTCCACATTCTGTATTTACTAATATTGATGTATTGATTTTCAGGCGTACCGGTATTTGGATTGTTCCCTATAAATACCATGTCAATTCTATCATTAACATCCAGGTAACTTCCCCCAATTGTATTTGATATTTGTAGTCCTGAAGGAAAAGAAGTAAACTTTTTAACACTTGTTTCATAAGAAGTACTTGTTTCCGGAATCAAGTTTTCATTTCCTGCAAAAAAGTGCCCATCGAAAATTTGATTCACATACAATTCCTCAAAATTTGGAGTTCTAAAACCGTTACCATACGATCCCCTCAACTCAACTCCTTTATCAAACAAATATCTTAATGCAACTGAAGAAGCATATTGATTTTTAAATTTAGACTGTGCCGAAAATCTCAATCCCGGTTTTATAGAAAACCGATCGGTAGCCATAATTTCTGAAGAAACAAAAAAATCATAGTTCTCTATCGTTTTATAAACCGATTCAATCACATTATTCTTTTTTTGAACAAGTGCGAATCCTTTATTGTTTACAAATTCATATCCCACCTGCAAATCAATACTTTTGTCTGAGAAAAAATTATTTAATGTCCCTGTAGAGGAAAGAACTTCCATCGACTGATCTTTCTTCTTCTCGTTCGCCCCTTCAGTTTTAGTAAACAAATAATACGTGAAATTCTCTATTTCTCGCTGTTGCTTCTGATGTGTAACAGAAACATTATACGTTAATTGTGAGAACAGCGATCCGGTTGCATTTAAATTATGAAAGTACCTGTTGGTAAAATATCTTTTATCATCAGCAGCACGATAGGATCCCAAAGTAGGATTAAAAAGAGACTGTACAGTACTATTATAAAAATCTACATCTTCATCTAAGTACTCAAATTTATAGAAGAATCGAAAATCGTCTTTTCGATACGATAACATTGCGTTTCCGTTTAACTGATCTTTTGGTAACCAACTGTAACCTCGCATAAAATCAGTTTGAAAGTAATCCTTACCCTTTTTACCATTTAAAAAACCTTGGAAATCATTTCTATTTGCTCCTACACTTACAAACCAGTTCTCATTAAAAGTATGCGCTACACGTAAAGATTGAATATGACGTCCTTTATCAAAAAGAGCGTATTCTTTTCCAACGGTCTCCTCTTGCACTGCGGCATTAATATCCCACTTATATTTAGATGATTTTTTAGTTATAATATTAAGAACTCCGCTTACAGCATTGGCTCCGTAGCTAACTCCCATAGAACCTTCTACAATTTCAATATGATCCACATCATTTAGGTTAATCTGAGACAAATCTGTATTGTTCCCCAGACCGGCTTCATTAACTAATGGTATATTGTCCACTAAAATTTTAAAGTATTGTGCATCTAATCCAAACAAGGAAACGGTTGAGCGCCCGGTTGTTCCACTAGGTCTAACGGTGATATTTAAATATTGATTTAAAACGTCTGCTAAGTTATTTGCTGCTAAATTTTGTATGTCCTGATTAGAAATCACACGAACATTAAACACTGATTTTTTTATAGACTGTGGTTCAAACTGCCCGGTAACTACCACTTCAGAAAGTTTATTTACAGCCGTGGTATCTTTCTTTTGTGCAAAAGATATTTGACAAAAAAGAAAAGCTGCAAAAAAGATAAATTTGATTTTCATTATTTTTATTCATTCTTAATAATGGCGCAAATATATAAACTATTTTTATTTGTTCTAAATTAAATACATATATTTGCGAAAATTTAAAAACAAAATATTACGTTATGATTTCAAAAAGCCTCTATTTTTCAGCTGTTATGGCTTTGACTTGTAGCCTTGGTTTCAGTCAGGATAAAAAGCAACAAGACATCAAATCCATCAAATCTATGTGTGGTTGCTACGAAGTGAAGTTTAATTTCGCAGAAACTTTTCAATACGCTAAAGATTCTGCAACTTATAAACCATCTGAAACAAAACACGAATCTGCATTAGAATGGGTGGAATTATTAGAAGACACTCCTAACAAAATTGTAATGCAACACTTACTAATAGTGAGTGACGATATGATCATCAAACACTGGAGACAAGACTGGTTGTATGAAAACACCGACTTATATACCTTCAATAAAGGAACATCCTGGAAATACAAAAAACTGGACAAAAAAGCAGTAAAAGGTCAATGGACACAAAAAGTATTTCAGGTAGATGATAGTCCACGTTACGAAGGATCTTCGACATGGGTACATGTAGACGGACAAAACTACTGGGCAAACATTGCTGATGCACCACTTCCAAGAAGAGAGCAAACCAAACGTAATGACTATAATGTTTTAAAAAGAAGAAACATTCACGAAATTACAGCTACAGGATGGAATCATGAGCAGGACAATGACAAATTGGTGCGTGACGACAGCGGAAAAGATGTTTTATTAGCGCAGGAAAAAGGGCTGGACGTTTACACTAAAGTTCCGGATATTAAATGTATCGCTGCTCAAAAATGGTGGAAGGAAAACAATGCGCTTTGGAAGAATGTTCGTGACAAATGGCAAACTCTTTTTGACAGACATCAGGACTTAAACTTAGAAGCTAAAGTAGACAGAAAAGCACTTTACTCTCTTCTGTTTGATTTAAAACCAACTGCTACAAAAGCAGAAAGTGATGCAATCATCAACAAGTTCGTAAAATAAGAAATTCCTTTTCTACTTATATTCTAAAAGCCGATAGTAACAAACTATCGGCTTTTTTATGCATAAAAAAACCGTCTGAAAATAATTTCAAACGGTCTGCTACCTTCTATGTTTAATTAGGCTATTAGCTTACTAATTCAAAACAGCATAAAATTAATAAGAGGTCGGTATCTTTAATCTTTTACGATCGATATTCTGGAATAATCATCTCGGATATGCTTAAAAAAACTCTTGAGGTGATATTAGAGTCTGTAGATAAGGATGTTAGAATCCTGTAATATTTCATTAATTAAAGTAGGAAAATTAATATATTATTTAATCCCGTACAAATAAATAAGGCACTATTTTTTTACTTTTTTCTATAAGACTAAAATCCAGTATTTTGACGACATTGCACAAGGCAGTATAATTAAGGAATCTACAAAAAAACAAAAAGGGCCGATAGTTTTACAACTATCAGCCCTTTGATTCATACTATCTATAAAAAATATGTCTTATATGAACTATTATTTAGCTTCTGCGCACTCAGAATAGGAAACAATATGTTTCGTTAAATCAGTCCATTTCGGCTCAGGATTTGCAGCAATTACTTTTTCACAGCTTCCCCATAATGGCACAAATTCTTTTTTATAATCTTTCTTCTTCAATAAAAATGCAGGAGAATCTTTTTTGGCAACATAATACGATTTTGCATCACCTCCAATAAATTTAACCCCGCCAACTCCTAATGAAGTCGTTTCTTTTGCATGAGGATCACAGTATACTTTAAACTCTTTACTGAATGAAGGGTTAAGTAACTGCATTAACAATTTGCTGTTTCTCTTTTTGATTTTTACATCAGTAGTTTCAAAATAAGCGTACCCATCGTTTAAGAAATCCTGGTTTAACTTATCGTCATTCCATTTTTTAAAGTCTTGCAGAAAATTTAATTTTTTTCCTAAGTTATCCAATCCGCTTGGTGGTAAGTACATGAATTTAATATCTTCTGGTTTTAGTTTGTGTTTTTTACCAGTTCCATCTTGTAATTTGATGAACTCAATTAAACCTTTGTCTCTGTCGATATCTTTAATAGTACCATTTATTTCGGTACCATCAGCCAAAGTAATGTAAGCCGTTTTACTGTGAGAAAATCCATAAGAAGGAGAAATCAAATCTTGCGCATTTGCAGAACAACACACTACTAGAAACACTAGTAGCAAAAAGGAATTTTTAATCATTTGTTTTTTGGTTAATTTTTTTGCCTACTCTTGCGATTTTCGGCTTCCTCGATTATTATTTTAACAGGATTTTTTTAGCTAACACCCTGTATTTATTGGCTTCACAAACTTTTTTTATAAATTATTTTCTTACCGTAAACATAGCTATAAAAACAAGATTTACAAATGTTAAACTGTATTTTTTACACGAAAATTCGCCCCAAAAACCTTTGCCTATTTTTCATCTTAATTACCTTACTTTTTCTAATAAAATACAAATTATTTTGGATGGCAACATTTTAGCTAACCTTCCCTTTCTACTCTCGAAAACCAATAGATTTTTTGATTTTGAGCCGACAAAAAAAAGAGTCGATAATTACATTTATAATTATCGACTCTTTGTATTTTATCTTTTGTACAGCAATTACATGCGCTCCGGAACTTCGATTCCCAGCAAACTAAAAGCGGCTTTGATAACCTCAGCTACTTTTTGCGAAAGCTGTACTCTGAATACTTTTTTAGTTAAATCTACTTCTCCTAATATGTGTACCGACTGATAAAAAGAATTATATTCTTTTACCAAATCGTAAGTATAATTAGCAATCAGAGCCGGGCTATGATTGTGTGCCGCATTTTGAATTACTTCCGGGAAAAGTTCGATTTGTTTTACCAGCTCTTTTTCTTTTTCGTGTAATTCTTCGGTATTCGTCTGAGCTGAAAAATCAAAATCAGCTTTACGGATTATCGATTGGATTCTCGCGTAAGTGTACTGAATAAACGGCCCAGTATTTCCGGCAAAATCAACAGATTCTTCAGGATTAAACAAAATACGTTTTTTTGGATCTACTTTTAAGATATAATATTTCAATGCCCCAAGACCAATAGTTTGGTACAATTTGGCTTTTTCTTCGGTTGAATAACTGTCCAGTTTTCCTAAATCTTCAGAAATTTGTTTCGCTGTATCGGTCATATCCTGCATCAAATCATCAGCATCTACAACGGTTCCTTCACGGCTTTTCATTTTCCCTGAAGGCAAATCAACCATTCCATATGATAAATGATACAAGCTTGAAGCCCAGTCAAAACCTAGTTTTTTCAGAATAAGAAACAGCACTTTAAAGTGGTAATCCTGTTCGTTACCAACTGTATATACCATTCCGCCCACATCCGGCATGTCTTTTACACGCTGAATTGCGGTTCCAATGTCCTGTGTCATATATACAGCAGTTCCATCTGAACGCAAAACAATTTTACGATCTAAACCTTCATCGGTAAGATCAATCCAAACTGAACCGTCAGGATCTTTTTCAAAAACGCCTTTGTCCAGACCTACCTGAACCACATCTTTTCCTAATAAATAAGTATTGCTTTCGTAATAGTATTTATCAAAATTAACGCCCAGATTGGTATAAGTAGTAGCAAAACCATCGTAAACCCATTGGTTCATCATTTTCCAAAGCGAAATTACCGCTTCATCTCCTGACTCCCATTTTTTAAGCATCTCTTGTGCTTCAATAATGATTGGAGACTGTTTTTTGGCTTCTTCCTCTGTTTTTCCGGTTTCCATAAGTTGAGAAATCTCCCCTTTGTAAGCTTTATCAAACTCAACATAATACTTCCCTACTAATTTATCTCCTTTTAGATTTGAACTTTCGGGAGTTTCACCATTTCCAAACTTCTGCCAGGCCAGCATCGATTTGCAAATATGGATTCCACGGTCGTTGATAATCTGTGTTTTGTATACTTTTTTTCCTGATGCTTTGATAATTTCAGCTACAGAATACCCTAACAAATTGTTACGTACGTGACCTAAGTGTAAAGGTTTATTGGTGTTTGGCGAAGAATATTCAACCATGATTGCTTTCTCTTCCGGATTTGGTGTTACATATCCGAACTTGGTATTGTCTTTTATTTCATTAAAGAAATTCAAATAGTAACTATCCGCAATGACAATATTCAAAAATCCCGAAACCACATTAAAGCGTGCTACTTCAGAAACGTTCTCTACCAGATAATTTCCAATTTTATTTCCCAGTTCGACAGGATTGCTTTTAATCACTTTCAATAAAGGAAAAATCACCATTGTGATGTCGCCTTCAAATTCCTTTCGGGTGGTTTGAAATTCGATTTTCTCAACAGTAACATCAAATAATGCTTGTATTGCTTTTTGTATAGAAGGTGTAAGAATTTGTGATAATGACATGTAAACTTATTTTAAAGTGTGCAAATATACTGCTTATTCACCAATTACAGAAAATCAAAAACATATTAAATCGAATAAAGCGGTTCTAATTTCTTAAAAAACCTCCCCTTTTAAGTGTTAAAATTATGCAAAAACCAAAACGCTAACCCATTATAAAACAGACGATCTTACGGAAGAAATATTTTTTTTCACTTTTTTCTGTAACATATCCTTAGCAAACGAGTCTTAATAGAGACTTCAAATTAGTTTTGAGGACAAAAAACAAAAACAAAAAACAATCATCATCAATTCATCAAAAAATCATTATTGCATTATGAAACTAAAATTCTTTCTGTTCGTATTACTGGGTGTAATGACAACAGCAAATGCACAGAATTCAGGAAGTGTTTCCGGAAAAATTACTGAAAAATCAAACAGCGCTCCTATTTCTTATGCCACCATCTCGGTTAAAGAGAACGGAAAAGTAGTCGCAGGAGTTAATTCTGATGATCACGGAGATTTCTCTATCAAAAATCTGGCTTTAAAAAGTTATACTATCGAAATTCAATATATTGGATTTAGAAAATATGTAGGCTCTTTACTTTTAAGCGATAACAAAAAAACGGCTACCATTAATGTATCACTTGAAGAAGAAGCTACTCAGCTTAAAGGAGTGAACATTGTAAGTGAGCGTTCGACAATCGAGCAAAAAATTGACCGAAAAGTAATTACTGTCGGAAAAGATTTAACTACTGCCGGAGCTTCTGCCTCTGACATCATGAACAACATTCCCTCTGTAAACGTAGATCAGGACGGAAAACTTTCGCTTCGCGGAAATGATAACGTTCGTGTATTGATCGACGGAAGACCTTCAAACATTGATCCTGCTCAGTTGTTGAAACAAATTCCATCAACGTCAATCAAAAAAATTGAGTTGATTACCAACCCAAGTGCCAAGTACAATCCGGAAGGAATGTCTGGTATCATCAACATCATCTTACACAAAAATACCAATACCGGTTTCAACGGAAGTTACAGTGGGGGAATTACTTTTGGAGAAGTAGCAAAATACAATCAGTCATTAGATTTGAACTACAAGACAGGAAAAGTAAATTTCTTTGGAAACGTAGGACAAAATTTTGGAACTTATTACAATGATGGTTTCATCAACAGATACGATCAGGACATTCGTCAAAAAATTGATGTTGTGAACGAAAATGATTCTTACCTGTATAAAATTGGGATGGATTATTTTATCAATGATCACAATACGATCTCTTTTTATACCAATCAAAACAAATCAAACGGTAAGTTTTTTGTAGACACCAATATTGATTACAGCAATGTAAGCAGTTCTGATATTGCTAACATGTTACAAAAATCAAAATATACTGGTCCGGATAACGTAGGAACTTATAATTTAGCTTACAAACACATCTTTAAAAAAGAAGGTCATACCTTAGATATTGAAGGAAACTATAGCGACAATAAAGAAACCCAAAATGCAGGTTTTGACACGCAAATAAGAAAAAAAGACAATACTTTAGACAATCAGTCTTATAACGATTATATTGCCGGCACTCGTAAACTAAGTACTTTAAACATTGATTACGTAAATCCATTAAACGACAAAACGACTCTTGAAGCAGGTGCCGAAGCCAGAATTACAAAAACAGATAACGATTATATCACCGGAAATCCGTTAGCAACACTTCCAGTTTCTAATTATACTTATGATACTGATATTTATTCTGCTTATGTAACATTCGGACAGAAATTCAAAAAATTCAGTTATCAATTAGGAGCTCGTTTCGAAAGTTATAAAGTGGTTGCGAATTTAAATCATGGTCTTGACAAATTCAATGACGATTACATTACGTTATACCCGTCAGCATATTTGACTTACAATCTGAATGAGAAAAATACGTTACAATTGAGCTACAGCCGTCGTGTAGACCGTCCGAGTTTAGAACAGACAAAACCTATTCGTGAGTTTTCTACTCCT
>NZ_CAGKLC010000011.1 GCF_903469665.1 Flavobacterium sp. UGB4466
ACATAATAGAGTGATATATGTTTTGTAATAAATATTTCATTACATTCTAAATCATACCTAAACTTTCCTAAATGGGGATTTTTCGAAATTAAATTAGTACTTCGTAAAACTTCATTCACAAATTTTTGTGCGATTTCAATATTTCTATATTGAATTAAATAATTACGTGTTGTATAAAAAGTATATTTAGCTTTTGTTGACCAAACAATTTTCATTATTAAAAAATTAGCTTAGTAAATTTATAGAAAAACACCTACAAAAGTATTTACAATTCAAATCTTTTTCCTTGTTCAGGATAAATAATTTTAACCTTTAAGTCATTTTGTTTTTGCAGCTGTTCTTTAAGTTTTATAATATTTTTAGTGGGTGGCTTTAGATGAGTCACAATAATAGGAAAACCATTCAAAGTACCTTTTCCTGCTAATTCTTCTAAGACATGAAGCTCTTTCATGAGATAATTTGGAGTCAGATGTCCGAATAAAAACTGATCCGGTTGTTCATTTGGGAAGGAAACCTCAATAAAAATACCTTTTAATTGTTTGCTTTTAATCAAAGGCGCAATTGCTGTCCAAAGAGACTTTAATTTATCGCTTTTCTCTACAGCATCAGGACCGGTATCGCCCAGATAGAGTACATACGATTCACCATTTTTAATTAAGAAGGCAGTGCTTTCAAACGGATTCACATGACTTAACGGAAATGCTTTTGCCGTCATCGTGGTATTGGTAATCGGAATTTCTTCTGCTATATTTAAAGTCTGAAAATGGTATTTTTTTAATGGAGTTCCGGGACCTTTATCTCCAAAATTGGCCCAGGTTTGATCATTGAAATAGTGATTTTCCATCATTTCCATACATTTTTCAGTGGCATAAACCGTCTTGGAAGAATCAGCAGGAGAGTTTATAATTAAACCCGAAACATGATCTAAATGGGCATGAGAAACAAAATAACCTTTAATGTATTTTCGTAAAACTTCGCTGGTTGAAACTTTAAAAACCTTGTTTTCAATTGCTTTTTCAATTCCGGCATTCACAGTTCCGGCATCTAAACAGATAAAATCATTGGTGTGAGTAGGGGCAACTAAATAGGCTGAAAGATTCTTCTCATCTATTCCTCCTTTTATGCCTAACGGAACTACCTGAAAGGAAGATTTTTTTTCTTTTTGAGAAAAGGCCTGAACTGAAATTAAAAGGAAACAGATTAAAAATCGGTTAAGAATAGACATATTAGAGTAATTTTAGTACCACAAATTTCATCAATTAAGACGAATAAATCATGATAGAAAGCTGTGATTCATTTTAATTAAAGCTAAATTTACCTGATTTTAACAAATTAGTTTGGTCTATTTTCGGTCCGAAATAATATCTTTACATAAAAATATAACAATTTTAACAAAAAAAGTTACAATGACAACAATAGCATCACAGTTTGGAATGAATGAGGCTCTGGAAAAATTGGGCATCAAATCAATAAACGAAGGAACATCAACGGGGCTGGAGAATTTTTCTTCAGGAGAAATTTTAAACAGCTTTTCACCGGTTGATGGAAAATTAATAGCATCAGTAAAAATGTCGACGCCTCAGGATTATGAAAAAGTTATGCAGGCAGCTACAGAAGCTTTTAAAAGTTTTCGTTTAATTCCTGCACCACAACGTGGAGAAATTGTGCGTCAGTTTGGACAAAAGCTTCGTGACAATAAAGAAGCGCTTGGTAAGTTGGTTTCCTACGAAATGGGTAAATCATTGCAAGAAGGTTACGGTGAAGTACAGGAAATGATTGATATCTGTGATTTTGCAGTTGGTTTATCGCGTCAGCTTCACGGATTAACAATGCATTCCGAAAGACCGGGACACCGTATGTACGAGCAATACCATTCGTTAGGAGTTGTGGGAATCATTTCGGCATTTAACTTTCCGGTTGCAGTTTGGTCGTGGAACACGGCTTTGGCGTGGATTTCCGGAGATGTTTGTGTTTGGAAGCCTTCTGAAAAAACACCTCTTTGCGGAATTGCCTGTCAGAACATTATCGCTCAGGTGATCAAAGAAAATAATTTACCGGAAGGAATCTCTTGTTTGATCAATGGCGACTATAAAATTGGAGAATTAATGACAGCAGATACGAGAGTACCATTGGTTTCGGCTACAGGCTCAACCCGTATGGGGAAAATTGTAGCGCAGGCTGTTGCCGGACGTTTAGGGAAATCATTGTTAGAGTTAGGGGGAAATAATGCGATCATCGTTACTCCGGATGCCGATATTAAAATGACCGTTATTGGTGCTGTTTTCGGAGCTGTGGGTACAGCGGGACAACGTTGTACATCGACAAGACGATTAATCATTCACGAAAGTATTTACGATAAAGTAAAGGATGCCTTGGTTGCTGCTTATAAACAATTAAGAATTGGAAACCCATTGGATGAAAACAATCATGTTGGACCGCTTATTGACACGCATGCAGTTGAAATGTATGCACTTGCTTTGAACAAAGTGGTTGCCGAAGGAGGGAAAGTATTAGTAGAAGGCGGAGTCCTTTCGGGAGAAGGTTACGAAAGCGGCTGTTACGTAAAACCTGCAATTGCCGAAGCTCAGAATTCATTTGAAATTGTGCAGCACGAGACATTTGCTCCAGTGTTGTATCTGATTAAATATTCAGGAGAAGTGGATAACGCTATTGATCTTCAAAACGGAGTTGCACAGGGATTGTCATCAGCAATTATGACCAATAATTTGCGTGAAGCAGAAAGATTTTTATCAGTAGTGGGTTCTGATTGCGGAATTGCGAATGTAAATATCGGAACTTCTGGTGCTGAAATTGGAGGTGCTTTTGGTGGAGAAAAAGAAACCGGAGGTGGTCGTGAGTCAGGATCTGATGCCTGGAAAATTTACATGCGTCGTCAGACCAATACAATCAATTATACAACGAGTCTGCCTTTGGCACAAGGAATTAAATTTGATTTGTAGAATTCGTTTTTAATAACAGTTATAAAGTACAAAAGGCTTCCAAATTTGGAAGCCTTTTTGAATTTTAAGCTATTGAGTGCTTTATTTTTTTAGAACAGTTTGGTTGAACGAGCCTTCATTAGTATAAACTTTTACTAAGTAGGTACCCGAAATTAAATTACTTACATCAATGCTTTCAACATTTTTGCCTACACTTTTTACTAAAGTTCCCGACATATTGTATACCTGAACTTTTTCTATACTTTGCGCTGATTCGGAGAAGTATAAAACATTTGAAGCCGGATTTGGATATAAAATCACCTTTGAAGCTTTTGATTCTGCAGGAATTTCAGCTGTTTGTGTTGTTCTTAGCGTACTTGCGCTATTGTATTCTGTACTGATGTAGAACAAATTGGCAACAGAACCTTTTGTAATGGTATTGGATCCTGCAGGAATTGAAGCCGTCACCCTTCCGGCTGATGCAGTGTATGAGACATTATTTACTTTGATCGTTCCGGTAAAGTTAGAGTCGAAAACCAAGGTTAATGTTGAAGGACTCGTAGTAGTATAGGTAATGGTAGTATTTGATTCTATTTTGAGACGTGCTGTAAGAGTTAATCCCGCATAGGTTACTGATCCGTTAGTTGAATTCATATTTCCCGTAATAGTGTAAAATGAACTTGTTTTTCCGGATGTTGTAAAGTTATGAATCTCATCTCCGGCAGGTGTTCCGGTAGTAACAGTAATAGTTCCTGAACCTGTTGCTGGAGTTCCGGTTCCGGTTGTAGCTATCGAATACGACACGTTAGCACTTGGAGTTCCTGTAATGGTGATCGTTTTGGCACTGGTATTTTTTACAAAACTAATTCCTGAAGCAGGCAATCCTGTAATTGTTGCATCTGTTGCAGTTCCTCCCCAGGTAAAAACAATCGTTGCAATTGCGTTTCCGCTGGCAACTGTTTGACTGTTATTGTTTGTGGATGTCAGTGTTTGCGTGCCGGCTGTGGTTACTGTAATGGTTCCTGAACCCGTTGCCGGAGTTCCTGTTCCGGTAGTGGCGATAGAGTAAGAAACAGTAGCGGTTGGAGTTCCGGTAATAGTAATGGTTTTGGCGCTGGCATTTTTTATAAAACTAATTCCTGACGCCGGAAGTCCGGTAACCGTTGCATCTGTTGCGTCGCCTCCCCAAGTGTAAACAATCGTTCCGATAGCAGTACCGCTGGTTACAGTTTGATTGTTATTGGCAGTTGCCGTTAGGGTTTGAGAACTTGTAGGCGGATTGCCTTCTCCCTGAACAGCCACTAAAGTTCCGGTGTAATTGGTAAGTGCCGATTTCAGTGCGGTGATTACAAGTGAAGAGGTGTCATCTACACTATTATCAAAAGTCCATTTTAAATCGCCTCCCGAAACACGTCCGGCGTATTGAGTTACTTTTGTTTTAGCAGTCGCCGGTTGTTCGAGGATTAAATTTTTAACGTATAGTGAAGCATCAGTATCAAAGTTATTGTAGGTATTGGCTCCCGATTTTGATTTAACAGCGCTGCTTACTGTTTCACCTCTTGTCGTGGCAACATAAGCATCAAAGTCGGTTGTTGAGCTAATTTTTCCTGAAATATTGTATAACGGATTAGGATCGTTATAAGCAACGAAACGCATGCTATTCGTTCCGTTTGAAGCATCAAAGGTATTGTTGAAAGCTTTAATTGATCCTCCGGTTTCCCCTGAGAAAGTTCCCATAGTTCCGGCATTGTTTACCTGATTGGCTTCGTCCCAGATATCAGTACCCTGCAAAGAAGTTAACATGGGGTGCTTGCTGTTGCGGAAGTAATTTCCTTCTATGAATAACGAAGATCCTAATGTAGACCCCGAACCGTATTTGGCTACACCATCAAAATAATTGTTGTAAATGTGAGCGGAATAATAGCGCACACGAGGATGACGCGAATCAGAATGATCGAACCAGTTGTGGTGATAGGTGATGTACAAACCACTTGTAGTGCCTTCGCTTAGCCCCAAAAGACTTGCTTTTCCGTTGTCCCAAAAGTGATTGTAAGACAGGGTAATGTAAGTTGATGTTTTATTGTCTAAAGCTCCGTCTCCCTTAATTTGATCAGCATCGCTTCCTGCATTTCCATAAAATAAATCGCAGTTGTGTACCCAAACGTGGTCATTGTCTTGTTGCATACCAACATTGTCACCCGCGGTACTGTTACAGTTCATAAGACCAAGATTGCTTACCTCTATGTTCGATGCCGATTTCAAACGTATGCCCCAGCCATTGGCAACAGCATCATTTCCTATTCCTTCGATCGTAAGGTAACTGGCTGCATTGTTGGCATTTTCAATAACAACATCTCCGCCTTCCATCACAGACATGTCGGTAATATTTCCAATTAAACGAATGATAAACGGACGTGTATCTTTTCCTTTTTTGATGGCATACAATATATTTTGTAAACCAACACAAGGATTTGCACTGGCTCCGGTGATATTCATCGAAATAGTGTTTTTGGTATTTTGTGTGATGTATAAAATAACCGCATTGTCTTTCGGAGTTCCGTCAGCTTTGTATCCTCCCGGAACGCGTCCGCCCTCAAAAGCAAATCCATTACGATCATGGGCAGCAACGGTTAACGAACCTGTTGTTGAACCAGTACCTTCTGCACCCGAAATGACTGGTTTGATCTTAACGGTGTAAGATCCCGCTTTTAGACCCGGAATGTCCGCACGAAAATAACTTCCGTAACTTCTGATCAATTGGTCGTCAATTTTTTTATCGGTGACTCCATTACCGGAGTAATACACATTGTAGGTTTGTGCATTGCTTACAGGCTGCCATTTAACAAATGCCGATTCAAGCCAGCCCGAGGATTCGGTAATCTGTACTTGTTGTGCCCATAGGGGTACTGTAAGTAGTAAAAGCAGGTGAATGAGTAGGTTTTTTTTCATAATTGTGGTTTTTTGGTTAATAAAGTTTTTTGTGATTTTTTGGGTATTGCTTCAATAAACAAATTTGTAATCGATTACACAAAAATATGTTATTTTTCGATATGTGTAAAATATTTGTTATAAAAAAGTAAAAATGATAAAAAATTATACTTTTAAATAGTGATAATGTAATAAATTGCATTAATTGTAATTTATTACATAAATACGATGGGTTTTGTGAAGTAGCATTTTTATTGCATTTGAGAGCATATTGGAGGAAAGAAAACAAATGCAATAAAACGAAAATATAGATTTATAACATTTTGAGTAATTTATGTTATAGAGGTGGAAAAGTTGCATTTTGTGATTTAAAAATCATCTTTTCTACAGCCGTTCATACCTTTTGAGATGAAAAAAGAAAGTAGTAGAGAAAGGTGTCTGTGAATTCTGCAGTATTGATTAGATTGAAGTTTTAAAGCAGGCTGAAAGCTTAAAACAGTAGTATAGTGTTAACATGGAGTGGGCATTAGCCTGAGGGGTAAGAGCATAAAAAAAAAGCCTTTTGAATATTTCAAAAGGCTTTGGTTATGAGAAAAAGAAAGAATTAATCTTTGCTTGATAATTTTGATAATAGTCGTAAGAATTCAATGTACAACCAAACTAGTGTGATAATTAGTCCCATTGCGCCATACCATTCCATGAATTTTGGCATTCTTTGCTGTACTCCTTTTTCGATCTGATCAAAGTCTAAGAATAAGTTTAACGCAGCAATAATAATCACAAAAACGCTAATTCCGATACTCATCATGGAGTTTCCGTAATGAACAGGAGTCCAGCTTGTGAATAAAGAGACTAACCATGAAATTAAATAATAAGTAGCAATTGCTAATGTTGCCGCAACAACAACTGACTTAAATTGCTCCGTTACTTTTACGATTCTGAATTTATATAAACCAAGGCATACTAAAAAAGTAACCAGAGTTGCGCCAACGGCATTAATTACAATTCCGGGATATTTGGCTTCAAAGATGGCTGAAATTCCTCCAATGAATAGTCCCTCAAATAAAGCATAACCAGGAGCTAAATAAGGAGAAGCCTGAGGTTTGAAGGCTGAAATTACAACTAAAATTAGTCCAATGATGGCACCACCAATAGCTGGCAGCATCACATTCATCCCATTAAATGCCATCCACCACGTTACCATGGCCGATCCGCATAAAATTAAAAACAAAATAGCCGTTTTGTTGATTGTACCCGATAAAGTCATCTCCTGATTGTAGTCGATAATTTGTGCCTGATGTACTTCTTCAGCTTTTGAAACAGCATTAGAGGAGAAACGCTTGTTGCTTAAAAATGGATTTTTTGAATTGAAGTTCATAATGTAATTGGTTTTAAAAACTCATCAAATATAATCGATATTTTTTGATGTGCCTTGATTCCTATGGAATTTTTAACAGTTTGGGGACGATTGTTTTGAAGCTTTATTCCTGTAAATAAAAAAGCCGTCAATGAAAATTGACGGCTTGTATCTTGATGTTGAATTTTTTATTTTAAAACATCTAAAACTAAAGAAGGGAATAAACCTAAAGCAATGTTTAAAGCAATTGAAATTACTGCAACCGCATAAATAAGGAAAGGTTTTCCTGTACGTTCCTGATTCGGCTCTTTAGAGTACATCGCTAAGATTAGTTTGAAATAATATCCAACACTAATAATGGAGTTGATAACCGCTACAATTACTAAAGCAATGTATCCTGCCTGAATGGTTTGGTTGAACAAGAATAACTTAGCAAAGAAACCGGAGAAAATAGGAATACCAGCCATAGACAATAACGAACCTGTAAGGATTGCTGCCAATAGAGGATTTGTTTTTCCTAAACCATGGAAATTGGTAATATCTTCGTTATCCTGATTTTTACATACGTATAAAACAATACTGAATGCAGCGATTCCGGCCAATGCATACGCAGCTGTGTAATACAATAAAACACCTGCTGAGGTTGCTATCGTTAGCAAAGTCATTAACATAAAACCGGCATGCGAGATTCCTGAGAATGCCAGCATACGTTTTACATTTACCTGACGCAATGCCATTATATTTCCAACTGTCATAGAAGCGATTGAAACGATTACAACAATAGTTTCAAAAGTTCCTAAAAGATCCTGATTGTCTAGTGATGGAATGAAATTCAATGCAGAAACCAATTTATAAAGCGTCGCAATTGCCACAACTTTTGCCAAAGTACTCATTAAAGCAGTAGTCAATGCAGGAGAACCTTCGTAAACATCCGGAGCCCAGAAATGAAAAGGAACCGCTGCTACTTTGAACAACATACCAATAATCATCAAAATCATTCCGATTGGAAACCAGATTGGTAATTCGGCAGATAAAGAGATTTCATGGATTTCAGCTACATCAAAAGTTCCCATCGCTCCGTAAATCAAACAGATTCCGAATAAAATGATTCCTGATGCAAAAGATCCCATTAAGAAATATTTCATACCAGCCTCATTACTTTTCAAGTTCAAACGATCACTTGCTGCCAAAACGTAAAGAGCAATTGATAGAATTTCAATTCCTAAGAAAAACATCGCTAAGTTTCCGAAAGAAACCATAGCCACTCCACCGGCTAATAAAAATACTTTGATCGCAACGAAATCGGAGATTTTGGTTGGATGATTTTCGTAAAAATTATGACTTAATGCTACCAGGAAAATGGTCAACACAATAAACAACGATGAAAATGTCACAGAGAACTTACTCACTGTAATCATATTGTTATAGTAACTTGCTGTTGATCCGAATTCGTAAAAGTTAAGTGCCAAAACACCTAGTAAACCAATGATGGTAATAGGAACAATGGCCTTTCTTAAATTAAGAATTTCAAACAATAGGCAGAAAATACCCAATCCTGTTATAGCTATTAATGTATTCATTTTTGTTTTTTTGATTTAGGAAATCTAAAACTAATGACGCCCTAATTTATTTTTATTTAAAATATTTTTTAATTTTTTTACAGTGTTTAACTTTTTAAGTTTCTCTATAAATCTGAAATCAGAAATCGTTAATCCGTATTCTAAAATCTTAGTTTTTATGGATAACGTTCAGAATCGTTTCTAAACTTGGTGTAATCAAATCTGTAATTGGTTTTGGATAGAATCCGAAGAAAATCAACACTGCAATAATCGCTACTAATGAAATTCCTTCATTAACAGAAACGTCAGCAAAAGTTTTCGAATTGGTTTCTCCCAACATTACATTTTGAAACATTTTAAGCATATAATAAGCTCCTAAAATAATAGTAGTTCCGCCTAAAACAGCAAACCAGATATTAATTTGAGAAAGACTATACAGAACAGTAAATTCTCCAACAAAGTTAAAAGTACTTGGTAAAGCAACAGAAGCCAATACCAAAATTAAAAACATAGAGGTGAATTTTGGAGATTGTGTACGAATACCGCCTAATTGTGAAATTTCTCTGGTTTCATATCTTCTGAAGATAATTTCGGCTGCATAGAACAAACCTACTACTACAAAACCGTGAGCAATCATTTGCAATACAGCTCCACGTAAACCATCAATAGTTAGGGTGTAAGTTCCTGCAGCAATTAAACCAACGTGCGCCAAAGAAGAGTAAGCCAATAATTTCTTTAAGTCTTTTTGTCTTAAAGCTACAATTGATCCGTAAATCACACCCGCAATTCCAAGAGCAATAAAGATGTTCATGTATTCTTTTGCTGCCAATGGTGCAAGTGGCAATTGCCAACGAATAACACTGTACAATCCCATCTTTAACATGATACCGGATAAAAGCATTGTTCCAACCGTTGGTGCTTTTTGGTACACATTTGCCTGCCAGGTATGGAAAGGAATGATTGGAATTTTAATAGCATAAGCAAGGAAGAAAGCTAAGAATATCCATAATTGCTCGCAAGCTGATAAATTTAATTTGTACAAATCTTCAATTAAGAAGCTTCCGGCTTTCTGATACAAGTAGATAAAAGCAACTAACATGAACAAGGAACCTGCCAGGGTGTAGATAAAGAATTTAACTACTGCTTTTCTGCGTTCTTCGGCATCACCATTCCCCCAAATAAGGGCAATAAAGTAGATTGGAATAAGCGCCAACTCCCAGAAAATATAGTATAAAAGACCGTCTGCTGCCAGGAATGTTCCTGTCATAGCAAAGGCCATAAATAAAATTAGAGCATAAAAACCTTTGGCATTTTTGTATTCGTTACCAAAAGAAGAAAATATAATAATTGGCGTTAAAGCTACAGTAAGTAAAAGCATCGCCATACCTAAACCATCTGCGTTTAAAGCAAATGAAATTTTTGGCTGAGTAATCCAGGTATTGATCAGGCTGATATTCTCACCAGCTGAAAAATGATTTAATAAAACAATTGAACAACCTAAAGCCGCCAAACTAAAGAACAAAGCTACTTTTGATGCTAGTTTGTCACCAACAAAATAAGTGGCAAATGCACCAATTAGAAGAATAATTAATATAAGAGAAACGTTCATAGTTGTAAAATTATTTAGCTAAAAATATATAGGAAACAATGGCACAAAGCCCTAAAACAAATGCAAAAAGATATAATCCGATACTTCCGTTTTGTAATTTTTTACCTTGAAAAGCCAATTCGTTGGCTACTTTTCCTAATCCAAAAACAAGGGCAGACAGACCAGTTTCGATATAGTCTCTGAAAAATTTTGATAATGCATTAACAGGACGAACGAATACTGCATCGTAAGCTTCGTCTACATAATATTTGTTGTACAATACTTTGGTCAAACCGCTAATGTTTTCATCCGCTTCCGGAACATTATCCTGTTTGAAGTATTTCACATAAGCAATTAAAATACCTAATAATCCACCCAAAACAGCAACACCCATTAACGTGTATTCTGTGGTACCTAAATGGTGCTCTTCACCTGCAACTTTTGTGAAAAGAGGGGCTAGATAACCATTTAACCAGCTGTTTCCAGGTAAACTGATCAATCCTCCAAAAGTAGCCAGAATAGCTAAAATCACTAAAGGGAAAGTAATCAATCCGTCACTTTCATGTAAGTGGTGTTTTTGCTCTTCGGTTCCTCTGAAATCTTTAAAGAAAGTAAGGAACATCAATCTGAACATATAAAAGGCTGTCATGATCGAAGCAATAGATCCTACTACATAAAGAGGAATATTGTGATGGAAAGCCGTTAATAAAATTTCGTCTTTAGAGAAGAAACCGGAGAAAAACGGAACACCTGAAATGGCTAATGATGAAATTAACATCGTCCAGAAAGTGATAGGCATCGCTTTACGCAAACCACCCATTTTACGCATATCCTGCTCTCCGTGTAAACCGTGAATTACAGATCCTGAACCTAAGAATAAACAAGCTTTGAAGAAAGCGTGTGTGATTACGTGAAAAACAGCTACTTCATAAGCACCAAATCCTAAGGCTAAAAACATTAAACCTAATTGAGAAACGGTAGAGTAGGCCAATACTTTTTTAATATCGGTCTGAACCAAACCAATTGTTGCGGCAACTAATGAAGTTACAGCTCCAATAACAGCAATAACCGACTGAACGTCCGGAGCTAAATCAAATACAAAGTTCAAACGGGTAATCATAAAGATACCGGCGGTTACCATTGTCGCAGCGTGAATCAATGCCGAAACCGGAGTTGGTCCTGCCATCGCATCTGGCAACCAGGTGTATAATGGAATTTGTGCTGATTTACCACAAGCTCCAATAAACAAACATAAAGCAGCTAATGAAAGCAATGGGATATTTAAGTTCGATGCTCCTGCGATTGCCGTTTTTAAAGTAGCATAATCTAAAGTAGAGAACATAGCACCTAGTATGAACATTCCGATTAATAAACCTAAATCTCCAATTCGGTTCATGATGAAAGCTTTTTTCGCAGCATCATTGTAATCCTGGTTTTTGTGCCAGAATCCAATTAATAAGTACGAACAAAGTCCAACACCTTCCCAACCGATGAATAAAACTAACAAGTTACTTCCCATTACAAGAGTAATCATGAAGAAAACGAACAGATTCAAATAAGCAAAAAACTTGTGCATATTCTCATCGTCGTGCATATAACTGATAGAGTATAAATGTATCAATGATCCAATACCGGTTACGAAAAGCAACCAAAGTAAAGACAACTGATCTAGTAAAAATCCAAGATTGATCTTTAAATTACTAATTTGAATCCAGTCAAATAAAGTAACCTGAAGCGCTTGTTTGGTTTGGCTCACCTGATTGAAAAAGAAAAGGGTAACAGCAAAAGAAACCACTACAGCAGCAGTTCCGATGATTCCTGAAACGGTTTTTCCTAAGCTCTTGCCAAAGAAAACATTGATTAAAAATCCTAAAAAAGGAGATAAAACTAAAAGTAAAGCTAAATTGGTATCCATTTTTATTTATCCTTTTAAATTTTTTAAATTATCGATACTAATCGAACCTAAATTTCTAAAGATCGAAACTAAAATAGCCAATCCAACTGCGACTTCTGCTGCAGCAACTGCCATCGAAAAGAATACGAAGACTTGTCCCTGCGCATCCTGATGGTAAGTTGAAAAAGCAACAAATAAAAGGTTAACAGCATTCAACATGATTTCGATAGACATGAAAACGATAATAGCGTTTCGTCTGTACAATACACCAAAAATACCAATACAGAAAAGTACAACACTCAAAAAGATGTAATTTTCAATACCTATTTGATTTAATATATTACCCATTATTTATTTAATTTTTCTTTTTTAGACAATAATACAGTTCCAATCATGGCTACTAAAAGCAAGATCGAAGCAAATTCGAACGGAACCATATATTCGTTCAGTAATATTTTACCCAATACTTTGATTGATTGGAAATCTTCACCCGTTGAGTCGTATTCGCCAACAATTGGTTTAGAGTTGATAAAAATGGCAATTAATACGATGCAGATCAAACAGAAAGAAACAATGGCGCCCAAACGAGTAATTCTGGGACGGTGTACTTCTTTTTGTTCGTTCAGGTTCATCAACATGATCGTAAACAGGAACAGAATCATAATCGCTCCCGAGTAGACTATAATGTGTACGATAGCCAAAAATTGAGAGTTTAATAGTAAATAATGACCGGCAATAGAGAAAAAACAAATCACTAAGTAAATAGCACTATGAATTGGGTTTCTGCTAAAAATAGTCAGGAAAGCGGTAATCACCGTAATAAACGCTAAGAAACAAAATATAATTTGTACAGTTGTTGCGTGTGCAAAATCGGGAATATGTATCATTTAGTTAGCATTATTAAGTTGGGCATTTTTGATAGCCACATCAAGAGGCATCACTAATCTGTCTTTTCCAAAAATGAAATCTTCTCTTTCATAGCTTGAAGGTACCAAAACTTTTGAAGTCGTCAGGTAAATGGCGTCTTTCGGGCAGGCTTCTTCACATAAACCACAGAAAATGCAACGTAACATATTGATTTCATAGATTGAAGCATATTTTTCTTCTCTGTACAAATGTTTTTCATCTGCTTTACGCTCAGCGGCTTTCATTGTGATCGCTTCTGCAGGGCATGATAAAGCACATAATCCGCAGGCAGTACAGTTTTCACGACCTTGTTCATCACGTTTCAATTGGTGCTGACCACGATAAACCGGACTCATTTCACGCACTTGTTCGGGATAGTGAATGGTCACCTTTTTTCTGAATAAGTGTTTAAGCGTGATAAACAATCCTTTTACAATCGCCACAAGATACAATCGTTCCATAAAAGTCATCTCCTTGTTAGAGACCACCTTTTTTCTACCCGATAATGATATAGTTTCTATTGACATTTTTTAATGTATGATTTACGATTCACTATTTGTATGATACAAATTAAATCTGTTTTATTTTTCTTTTCAAGCTAATCCTGCTATCCGCTGTATCTTTTGTCTCGTTCAAAAACGAGATCACAAAAGGATCCCGCTGCTATCAGGGCTAGGGCATTACGGTTCTTAGAATCCTAAAGCTGCTGCGATATCGTGTCTTAATATTACAGCACCCGTAATCATAATGTTAATAATGGAAAGCGGAATTAAAATTCTCCATCCTAAATTCATTAATTGATCGTATCTGAATCTTGGAATCGTCCAACGTACCCACATATAGAAAAAGATGAAGAAGCATATTTTAACAAACAATACTGCGATACCTAAAATATTTCCTGCGTTTACCCCTACATTATCAACCATCCATTGCATTCCGGGATAATTGTATCCACCAAAGAACAATACCGAGATAATAGTGGCTGAGATGAACATACTCGCATATTCAGCAAACAAATAGAATCCCATTTTCATCGATGAATATTCCGTATGGTAACCTCCAATTAATTCGTTTTCACATTCTGCTAAGTCAAAAGGAGTTCTGTTCGTTTCAGCGAAAGAACAAATTAAGAAGATTAGAAAAGATAACGGCTGGTAAAAAACATTCCAGTTCATTCCTTGTTGTTGTAAGGAAATTTCTTTTAAGCTTAAAGTTCCGGTCATCATCAATAAAGCAATCATCGATAATCCCATGGCAACTTCATAAGAAACCATTTGTGAAGCTGCGCGAACAGCTCCCATCAAAGAGAATTTATTGTTAGAAGCCCATCCACCAATCATGATACCATAAACTCCAACAGAAAGAACACCAAAAATATATAATAACGCAATATTGATATCAGTCGCCTGTAAATAAACATCACGGCCAAAAACATGTAATTTGTCTCCCCAAGGAATAACAGCACTGGTCATTAAAGCCGTACTCATTGCGATTCCGGGCCCTACGATAAATAAAAATTTATTTGGTGTATTGGGGAAAAACTCCTCTTTCGAGAATAATTTCATACCATCTGCAAGAGGTTGTAATAATCCTCCCCATCCGGCACGGTTTGGTCCTACACGGTCCTGTAAAAAAGCAGCAACTTTACGTTCAGCCCAGGTAGAATACATTGCCATAATCATAGTAATCGCAAAAACGACAACAATAACGACACTTTTTTCTATAATAAATGCACTTTCCATTTCTTAAGATTTTTTATCATTAGTAATTAATGGAATTGCTGCCATACTAATTTTTTTACGATCAATATCTCTACCTAAAAGGATATTTTTCTCTGTATCGATTTCAACTTTCTCTAATTTTTGAGTGTAGTTGTTTTGGTTGATTACAGAATCTTTTTCAAATTCTCTTGGTCCTTCAATTACCCAGTCGCTTACATTTTTATGATCGAAACGACAGCTGTTGCAAATGAATTCTTCTACTTCATGGTACTCGTCTTTACGACCGGTAACACGTTGAATTTCTCCTCCAAACATCCATACGGTTGTTTTACCACAACATCCCGGAGTTGTACATTCTCTGTGAGCGTTGAAAGGTTTGTTGAACCATACTCTGGATTTGAAACGGAAAGTTTTATCGGTTAAAGCCCCAACCGGACAAACGTCGATCATGTTTCCTGAGAACTCGTTGTCGATTGCTTTAGAAATTCCGGTTGAAATATTAGCGTGGTCACCACGGTCTAATACTCCGTGAACTCTGTTGTCTGTCAATTGATCGGCAACTTGTACACATCTTTGACATAAGATACAACGGTTCATATGCAGTTGAATATTCGGACCGATATCTTCCGGTTCGAACGTTCTTTTTTCTTCAATAAAACGTGATTTCGGATTTCCGTGCTCAAAACTTAAGTTCTGAAGATCACATTCTCCTGCCTGATCACAAATAGGACAATCCAGCGGGTGGTTGATCAATAAAAACTCTGTTACCGATTTACGGGCTTCTGTTACACGATCAGAAGATTTACTGTTTACTTCCATTCCGTCCATACATCCTGTTACGCAAGATGCCATTAATTTTGGCATTGGTCTTGGGTCAGCCTCACTACCTTTCGAAACTTCAACTAAACAACAACGGCATTTTCCACCGCTGCCTTTTAATTTTGAGTAATAACACATGGCTGGCGGAACTAAATCTCCACCAATCATACGTGCAGCCTGCAGGATTGTTGTTCCTGGCTCTACGTCTATACTTTGACCGTCTATGGTTACTTTCATCTCTTACTTTTGTTTTTTTAGTTTCAGGTTTCAGGTTCCAGGCTTTCACTTGAAACTAAAAAACTCGAAACTTTAAACTATATTTTTAAACTGTTTGTTTGCCTACTAAATGCTTCACTTGTGAGAAAGGTTCAGCTACAAAGTGATCTCTATTCTTAATTTTTTCCGGGAAACGAACGTGATATTCAAATTCATCTCTAAAGTGGCGAATTGCTGCGGCTACCGGCCATGAGGCTGCGTCACCAAGTGGACAAATCGTATTTCCTTCGATTTTACTTTGAATGCTCCACAATAATTCGATATCCTCTTCACGGCCCTGACCGTTTTCAATTCTCCACAATATTTTTTCTAACCATCCTGTTCCTTCACGGCATGGCGTACATTGTCCGCAAGATTCATGGTGGTAAAAACGGGCGAAATTCCAGGTATTACGAACCACACAAGCGGTGTCGTTGTACACAATAAATCCTCCGGAACCTAACATCGATCCGGTAGCAAAACCACCATCACTTAAAGATTCGTAAGTCATTAAACGGTCTTCACCGTTTGCTGTTTTAAAAATTAATTCAGCAGGTAAAATTGGCACTGAAGATCCTCCCGGAACAAACGCTTTTAAAGGTCTGCTAGAAGACATTCCCCCTAAGTACTCATCAGAATTCATGAATTCGTCAACACTTAAACCCAATTCAATTTCATAAACTCCCGGGTTTTTAATGTGTCCTGAAGCCGAAATCAATTTAGTTCCTGTAGAACGTCCAATACCTATTTTTGCATAATCGTCACCAGAATTGTTTACGATCCAAGGCACAGTAGCGATAGTTTCTACGTTGTTTACCACTGTTGGATTGGCCCAAAGTCCTGAAACCGCCGGGAAAGGTGGTTTAATACGAGGATTTCCTCTTTTACCTTCCAGAGATTCGATAAGTGCAGTTTCTTCTCCGCAAATATAAGCTCCGGCTCCACAGTGAACGTGTAACTCTAAATCGTAACCTGTACCTAATATGTTTTTTCCTAACCAACCGGCTGCTTTAGCTTCGGCGATGGCTCTTTCTAAAATTTTGAAAACCCACATATATTCTCCACGAATGTAGATATAAGACAGGTTAGCGCCTAAGGCATAACTTGAGGTAATCATTCCTTCAATCAATAGGTGAGGAATAAATTCCATCAAATAACGATCTTTGAAAGTTCCCGGTTCAGACTCGTCGGCATTGCAAACTAAATGTCTTGGTTTTCCTGATTTTTTATCAATAAAACTCCATTTCATTCCAGCAGGGAAACCTGCACCACCACGACCACGTAATCCTGATTTTTTTACTTCTTCAGTAACTTCATCCGGCGTAAGTGTTTTTAAAGCTTTTTCTACAGAGGCATATCCACCATTTTGGCGGTATACTTCGTAGGTTTTAATACCCGGAATGTTGATTTTATCTAATAATATTTTCTGTGACATCTTATTTTAAAAATTGGTCTAAAAATCCTTTTAAAGGCTTTAAATGTTCATTTGTAGTTGTATCTAAATTCCACATTTCTGATAAATACTCATTATTTTTATTCCTTATACTTGAATAAAGATCTTTATATACTATAATTTTCCCCTTCTTACTAGATGGAATTGTTGCGTCGGCATTTCTATCATTTACGATGCAGGAAATAAAATCATCCCAGCATGGGGTTATATTTTTATTAAATGATAATTCTAACAATTGTTCTAAATTATGACTTTCATTATTATTGAAAGGTAGATAGAATCGATTAATTGTGGTTTTTTTTCCATTTAGCCAATCTTGAATATCTTTTTCTTTTTTGGAAATATTATCACTTTTATCTTCATCTGCATCAAATAAAGAGATAAATTTTATGTTTTCATTCTCTGCTTTAAGCTTTATAAAAAAATTTGAATTTATCTGATTTTTTAATTTTGCCCATCCACCAGTATTTTCAGTTTCTGTACTTCCCTTATTTGTGTCAGTAACAACAATTTTTTTGTTACCAACCGTAATTTCATATTCCTTCTCTGTAACATACTTTTGTTTTTTAATGTCAGAGTCACAATAATTTTTTAATATAAAATCTCTAAAGAATGAAACATCATTCTTGTCTTCTACCAAAAGAACTACATCAATCATATATCTTTTCTCCTCTAAATGGTAAATTTTTAATTGAGTACTCTATGTTTTCAAAACCAGAAACAGTTCCAGAGAAAACGGTTTCTTTTGATTGAAAAAGTTCAATTAACCTTATATCGTTTTGAATCGTTTCGTTCAATTCTTTAGAAGCTTGAAAAAAAGCTTCTGAGCATTCTTTAGAATGCGTTGTGGCGAAAAGTTGAATGTTTAATTCCTTACAAAGCTGAATAACAATTTTCCAAAGTTCTACTAGTTTTGTATGATGAATCCCAGTATCTATTTCGTCAATAATAATTTTATTATAATCGCTGGACAATAATAAAATAGTTATGTAAATACTTCGGACAAATCCTTCTCCGTATTCTCTTATATTGTGAAACTCATCTCTTTCGGTTGTTTTAATCATTAAGCTTTTGAAAGAAAGTAGATTTATTTCTGAACTTTGAAATTCGGTAATTTCTATATTTGGAAATAATTTTAAAATTATCTCTGAAATTTTAACGCCTAAATTTAATTTTACAAAAATCTGCTCATAATGTTTGCCTAAAAACTTTTCTAATTCATCATTAAGCATTAATGAAGGAATACTAGGTATTTTGCTATTTTCGGGTTTGTTGATGAAGTTTTCGTAATAAGTGGATGTTAGGTCTAGTAAAAACTTTACATCATCATTATTTTTAAAAACTATCCAGTTTTTTGATTTCTTTCTTATACCATCATAATCAAATAAACTAACCTTATCTGTGAAATTTTTTAAATCTTCTTTTGAAGTCTTATGTATTTCTTCAAATATGTTTTCAATTGAATATCTGTCCTCATTTATCTGAAAACCGATAGGTCGTTTTTTGTTTTTCTGGTAAAAAGTAAAAGTATTGCTCTCAAAATTTAACTCTTTGTTTTCTTCATTTAAGAGTGTAAATAAATTGGGAATTAGTCTTCTTTTAATTAATAATTCATGAAACCAATTGATTGTGTTTTTTGGTCTTTTATCAAACAGCAAAGCCTCCAGTAGACAAGTTTTACCAACATTGTTATCTCCAACAATCAAATTAAATTGCCCAATATCTTGTATCTCAAGAGAGTCAAACTTCTTGAAATTTTCGATTTTGAAATATGTTAAATGATTGTTTTGCACTTTTATTTATCGTGTAATATTATTTTATCCTCTCTGCAATCAGCGATTAACTGATCGATTTTTTCTTCTGTCAATTTTTCTTTGTAGAAATCTCCCAACTGCATCATCGGAGCGTATCCGCAAGCGCCTAAACATTCTACACCGGCAATGGTAAACATTCCGTCCGGAGTTGTTTCTCCCATTTTAATGCCTAATTTTTCAGAAGTATAATCCATTAAATTTTCAGCACCGTTTAAACAACAACAAGAAGTCTGGCAAAATTCGAACATGTATTTTCCAATTGGTTTTTGGTTGTACATGGTATAAAAAGTAACCACTTCGTAAACCTCAATTGGTTTGATGTGCAAAATTTCGGCAACTTTATCCTGTAACTCTGTACTCAACCAGTTGTCATGAGCGTCCTGTACTTCGTGCAAAACGGGTAACAAAGCCGATTTTCTTTTGTCCTCAGGATAATGACTGATCAATTCATTGATGCGGGACATCAATGCTTCGGTCATGTTTATTTCTTGTTTGTAATGTTTTCGTTCCATTTTTATTTTAGATTTTAGATTTTGGATTTCAGATTTTTTCAATCTTTGTCCATTAATCCATATTCTGCAATCTTTTTTAATTTTAGATTTCTGATTTTAGATTTTAGATTTTTCAATCTACAACCTGCAATCTAAAATCTACAATATCTTTACGCGTCTAATTCTCCTGCAATTACATTTAAACTGGATAGAATAACAATTGCATCCGAAAGTAAAGATCCTTTAATCATATCCGGATAAGCCTGGTAATAAATAAAACAAGGTCTTCTGAAATGTAATCGGTATGGCGTTCGGCTTCCGTCTGTAACCAAATAGAATCCTATTTCTCCATTTCCTCCTTCAACCGGGTGGTAAATTTCTGCAACCGGTACAGGAACTTCTCCCATTACAATCTTAAAGTGATAAATTAAAGATTCCATCGAAGTGTAAACATCTTCTTTTGGAGGAAGGTAGTAATCCGGAACTTCTGCATGGTATTCGTTTCCTGCCGGCATTTTAGCCAAAGCCTGACGAATAATGCTTAAACTCTCCCAAACTTCAGCATTACGAACACAGAAACGATCATAAGTATCACCTGATTTTCCAACAGGAACAACAAAATCAAAATCTTCGTAAGAGGAGTAAGGTTGTGCTACACGAACGTCATAATCAACTCCTGCAGCGCGTAAGTTTGGACCAGTAAATCCGTAAGCCATTGCCTGTTCTGCTGAGATAGCACCAACGTTTACGGTTCTGTCAAGGAAAATTCTGTTTCTTTCGAATAAGTTAACAAACTCTTGCCAGGCAACAGGGAATTCTTCTAAAAAGACGTCTAGTTTGCGGAAAGCTTCAGGCGACCAGTCTCTTTCGAAACCACCAATTCTTCCCATATTGGTTGTTAAACGAGCTCCACAAATTTCTTCGTAAATCTCATAAACTTTTTCTCTAAATTGAAAAACGTACAAGAAACCAGTATAAGCACCAGTATCTACACCCAGGATCGAGTTACAGATTAAGTGATCTGTAATACGGGCCAGCTCCATTACAATTACTCTAAGGTATTGTGCTCTTTTGGGAACTTCAATGTTTAGTAATTTTTCTAAAGTCATCCACCATCCCATATTGTTAATAGGAGAGGAGCAATAGTTCATACGGTCAGTAAGAGGAGTAATCTGGTAAAAAGGGCGATTTTCAGCAATTTTTTCGAAAGCTCTGTGGATGTAACCGATTGTTGGTTCAGCCTCAAGAATTCTTTCACCATCCATCAACAGGATATTTTGAAAAATACCGTGAGTCGCCGGGTGTGTAGGACCTAAATTAAGTACTGAAAGTTCACTTCCGTCTTCGTTTAGTTTGTCCTTAATTATTTTAGCATATCGATGCTCTGGTGATAATAATAGTTCTGACATTTTATAATGTTGAATTATTTATTTTTAGCAATTTGTTGTTGTTCTTCCAAAGAATCTGTCGTCTTTATCAGTTCTTCCGCTGTCTTCCATTGGGAATTCTTTTCGCATTGGGAAAGACACCATTTCGTCCATATTCAAAATACGTTTCAATTGTGGGTGTCCAATAAAATTGACTCCGAAGAAATCGTATGTTTCTCTTTCCATCCAGTTCGAACTCAAGAAAATATTTGAAATGGTTTTGATTTCCGGTTTTTCACCGTTTAAATATACTTTGATTCGAATACGTTTGTTTTCGTACCAGTTGTGCAAGTGATAAACGATGGCATACTGACGATCCGTTTCGTTGTCCGGATAATGAACACCGCATAAATCGGTTAGAAAGTGGAAGCGTAAATCGGAATCGTTTTTTAAAAATAGAATCAGGGCTGTGATTTTATCAGCGGTAGTTTCCAATGAAAAAATATCTCTTTCCTGTTGAAAGTTAAAAACACTTGTATCAAATGTTTCTGTAAGTTTATCTTGGATCAGGGTATTTTCTAAAGCCATCTTAAGTAATATTATATGAAGCTAGTAATTCTTGGTATTCAGGAGAGCTTCTGCGCCTTACAGATTCGCTTTTTACTAATTCCTGAAGTTTCATTACTCCGTCAACAATTTGTTCAGGTCTTGGAGGACATCCCGGTACATAAACGTCAACCGGAATTACTTTGTCAATTCCTTGTAGAACAGAATAAGTATCGAAGATTCCGCCTGATGAAGCACATGCTCCAACAGCAATTACCCAGCGAGGTTCAGACATTTGTTCGTAAACTTGTCTTAAAATAGGCGCCATTTTTTTTGAAATAGTTCCCATTACCAAAAGCATGTCTGCCTGACGAGGAGAGAAACTCACACGCTCAGAACCAAATCGTGCTAAATCGTAATGTGAAGCCATTGTTGCCATGAATTCGATACCACAGCATGAGGTTGCAAAAGGTAGTGGCCATAGTGAATTGGCTCTTGCCAAACCTACAACATCATTTAGTTTTGTGGCGAAGAAACCTTCACCAGTAACTCCCTCCGGCGGCGCAACCATATTTACATTTGAATCGCTCATTTTTTATTTTAGATTTTAGATTTTAGATTTTAGATTTTTAATTCTGAAACCGAAATCAATATTTTAAAAATCAATATTGTGTTTTGAGAAGTTATCTTTCAAATCTAAAATTTTAAATCAGGTAATCTAAAATCTAAAATCTGAAATCTAAAATCGCAATTATTCCCAGTCTAAAGCTTTCTTTTTGATGATATAAAAGAAACCCACTAAAAGAAGCGACATGAAAACAATCATTTTAAGCATTCCTTCTACGCCTAGTTCTTTGAAGTTTACTGCCCATGGGTAAAGGAAAATTACCTCTACGTCAAACAGTACAAATAAAATGGCTACCAGGAAGTATTTTACAGAAAAAGGAATACGTGCGTTTCCAACAGATTCGATACCACATTCGAAGTTTTTATCTTTTACTTCAGAACTTCTTTTTGGACCTAATTTTCCGGAAATAACGATGGTTCCTGCGACAAAACCCACAGCCAAAATGAACTGCATTAAAATAGGAATGTAACTGTATTGATCAGATTGCATAAACTTAGCTTTTTTACTTAAAGAATAAGCCACAAAGATAACTTTCAACTCTGTAAATCACAAGCTAAAAAATGATTTAAGTGTGCCCTGAAACCGGGTTAACAGCTAATTTTTATTGATTATAAATAAGATCCAAGGATTTTAGTATTTTTTTAAGATTTGGGTAAAAAAAAACGTCCCGATACTTCGGGACGTTTTGAAAACCATTCAGAGGCAAAAAAAATAAATTGCTATATTTTTCTTAGATTACTGCTACTTTAGCAGCAACTTTCCCTTTTCTTCCTTCTTCTTCTTCGTAGCTTACACGGTCTCCTTCGCGTAATTCTTCCGCGTTAATTCCTGAAGCGTGAACGAAGATGTCTTTTCCTGTTTCTTCGTCTGTAATGAATCCATAACCTTTAGACTCATTGAAAAATTTTACTGTACCTGTACGCATTGTAATTGTAATAATAATTTATAATAAAGCAAATGTAATATATAAATTCATACAAAAGACATATACCTGTTAAATTTTTGTAAAAATTATTGATTAACAGTCTTTTCGCTATTTATATTGCATCAAATTTGGTATGTGTATACTTTATTTGAGAATCATTAATTATTATAATTAAATGTTAAAAAAGTAGCTTATGTTTTACAAAAATTTTGTATATTAAGCGGAGTTTGTTTTTTTTAGACTTGTTTTTGTGGGAAAAAGCCTGTGTTTACTAGGGTTTTATTTTGTGTTTTAAGATTTTATTAACACGAAAAAAGGGCGAAATGACGTCAAAATGCATAAAAAAACGACAACTGAAACTTTTAGTTGTCGTTTTTTATTTTCTAAAAAAGAGAATAAGAAATTATTTCAAATCTAATTTTATAGCAAGTTCTTTCAATTGTGCTTCATCAATAGCTGCAGGAGCATCGATCATCACATCACGTCCCGAATTGTTTTTTGGGAATGCAATAAAGTCTCTGATGGTTTCCTGACCTCCTAAAATGGCTACTAAACGGTCTAATCCAAAGGCTAAACCTCCGTGTGGTGGTGCTCCAAACTGGAAGGCGTCCATTAAGAAACCAAACTGTGCTTTAGCTTCCTCTTCAGTAAAGCCTAAATATTTGAACATTAATTGCTGTGTTGCTTTATCGTGAATACGAATCGAGCCTCCGCCAATTTCATTTCCGTTTAACACCATATCGTAAGCGTTTGCGCGAACTTTCCCTGGTTCTGTTTCCAGCAGTTGCATGTCTTCCGGTTTTGGAGAGGTAAACGGGTGGTGCATTGCGTGGTAACGCCCTGATTCTTCGTCTAATTCCAATAGTGGAAAATCAATTACCCATAATGGTGCAAATTCTTCCGGATTACGCAAGCCTAAACGGGTTGCAAGTTCCATACGAAGTGCGGAAAGCTGTGCACGGGTTTTATTGGCAGGTCCTGAAAGAACAAAAATCATATCTCCCGGTTTTGCTCCTGTGATTTTTGCCCATTGGCCTAAATCATCCTGATCGTAAAATTTATCTACAGAAGATTTGTAAGTTCCGTCGTCGTTGCATTTGGCATACACCATTCCTGATGCTCCAACCTGAGGGCGTTTTACCCAGTCAATTAAGGCATCGATTTCTTTACGGGTATAGTTTCCTGCTCCAGGAACGGCAATACCTACTACTAATTCTGCAGCGTTGAATACCGGAAATTCTTTGTGTTGCGCAAATTCGTTTAATTCACCAAATTCCATTCCGAAACGAATGTCCGGTTTGTCATTTCCATATGTTTTCATAGCATAGTCGTAGGTAATTCTTGGGAATTTGTCTACGTCAATGCCTTTGATTTCTTTTAATAAATGTCTGGTCAGTCCTTCAAAAACATTTAAGATGTCTTCCTGCTCTACAAAGGCCATTTCGCAGTCGATTTGTGTAAACTCAGGCTGACGGTCCGCACGTAAATCCTCGTCACGGAAACATTTTACAATCTGAAAATATTTATCCATTCCACCCACCATCAATAATTGTTTGAAGGTTTGAGGTGATTGTGGCAAGGCATAAAATTGTCCTTCGTTCATGCGGCTTGGTACAACGAAATCTCGTGCTCCTTCCGGAGTCGATTTGATAAGATATGGAGTTTCTACTTCGCAGAAATCTAAGTCCGATAAATATTTACGAACTTCCATAGCTACTTTATGACGGAACAATAAACTGTTTTTTACAGGATTTCTTCTGATGTCTAAGTAACGGTATTTCATTCGGATATCTTCACCACCATCCGTTTCGTCTTCGATTGTGAAGGGAGGTGTTAAAGCGGCATTCAGAATAGTTAGTTCCGATACTAAAATTTCGATTTCACCGGTTGGAATATTTTTGTTCTTGGCTTCACGCTCAATTACGGTTCCTTTTACCTGAATTACAAATTCTCTTCCCAAGGTTTTGGCAAGTTCAAAAACTGCTTTATCCGTGCGGCTTTCGTCAAAAATAAGTTGTGTAATTCCATAACGGTCACGTAAATCAACCCAATTCATAAATCCTTTATCGCGTGATTTTTGAACCCAACCCGCTAGTGTAACTTCCGTGTTAATATTTGAGGCGTTTAATTCGCCACAATTATGACTTCTATACATGATCAAAATTTTAGACTGCAAAAGTAAACACAAAATTCAAATTAATATAGTAAAGTGATGACTTGATGCTTAGAAATTTGAAATATTTTGTTAATTCTTAAATTTCGAGAGGCTAATTTCGTTAGATTTGGATTACAAAATCTAAACTCCAATTGATATGAACAAATTTTTAATAACCGGTTTGTTGATTTGCAGCACCTTGGGTGTGATCGGTCAGACCAAGAGCCCGATTAAATTCACAGCTAAGATTACGAACCGAAACAGTGATACTTTAGTAATTAAAGGAAAAGATAATTTCAAACAGGTGATTCCAATTAATAAAAAGGGAATTTTTGTGGCTTCTTTTGATGCTCCAAAGGGTTTTTATATGTTTTCGGATGGAACGGAAGGTTCTAATTTGTATTTAAAACCCAATTCTGATGTTAATTTGACAATGGACGCCAAGGAGTTTGACGAAACGATTGTGTACAAAGGAAAAGGGGTTGGCGAAAGTAATTTTCTGGCTCAGCAGGCTTTAAATGATGAAAAGTTTCAGAAGGAAGCTTTTGTTAAGGAAGCTACGGAGTTTGCATCGCTATTGGAAGCAAAGCTGAAAACGGATCTGGCAAGTTTAGAGAAAGGTAATTTCGACGCTGAATTTACGACGGCTTTGAAAAAGAAATTTGAAAGTTTTAATCGTTACGCTAAAGATGACTATGAGAGTGCTGCAAAAGCCAATAAGATGACAGGAACTTTATCTCCTGATTTTGATTACGAAAATCATAAAGGTGGAAAAACGAAGCTTTCTGATTTAAAAGGAAAGTACGTTTATATTGATCTTTGGGCTACCTGGTGTGCGCCATGCAGAGCTGAGATTCCGTATTTACAAAAACTGGAAGAAAAGTATCATGGAAAAAATATCGAGTTCGTGAGTGTATCTGTGGATAAAGCGAAGGATAATGAAAAATGGAAGAAGTTTGTGACGGATAAGAAGCTTGGAGGGATTCAATTGTTTGCGGATAAAGACTGGGAATCAGAGTTTGTAACGAGCTATGGTGTTACCGGAATTCCAAGATTTATTATTGTGGATCCAAGCGGTAAAGTAGTGAGCAGTGATGCAGAAAGACCTTCATCTCCAGAGCTTCAGACGCAATTAGATGCGTTATTAAAGTAACTTACGTTTCAAATTACAAGTTTATAAAAGTTTTATATTTTTTTAGGAAATAGCAGTAAAACCAAGGCTTAAGCTTTGGTTTTTTTGTTTTTGAAAAATTTCCAATGTTAAGTTTTTATCCAATGTTACCAAATTGTTAAGTAAAAGTTTTTTTAATGTAAACAATTGATTATATTTGATAAAGATTTGATAACATTAATACCTAAAGATATGAAAAAGTGTGTAATTTTAGTTGCAATATTGTTCTCTGGAATTTTAGTTGCACAAGAGATAAAACCGGAATTGGAAGCTGTTGGAAATAGAGTAAAAGCTACGTATTACTATGAAAATGGTAGTGTTCAACAAGAAGGTTTCTTCAAAGACGGTAAGTTAGATGGTGTTTGGGTATCTTATGATACAAAAGGAAATAAGATGGCTGTTGGAGAATACACTGAAGGAGTAAAAACCGGAAAATGGATTTTCTTCAATGACAAAAATCTTTGCGAAGTAGCGTATGAAAACAGCAAAGTAACATCTGTTAAGAATTTACAGAAAAATGCTTTAGCCAATAGAAATTAAAAAGATTTCGAATGATTTATAGAACCGTCTCGTTTTTTAACGAGACGGTTTTTTTATGCCTTTGTATTTCGGTATTTTAGTTTTTTCGGGTCAGGTGCAAAAGTTGGGAGTATTGCTCTGAAAGAGCTTAACCAATAGAATGGTGCGCAGCACTATGAGTAATGATAGCGAATATCGGTTACGCCCTGAAAGGGCAGAAGCTTACACGTAAAAAGTTGATTTTATTCTATTTTGAATTATATTTTATAAAAGAGCGGTTTGGTCTTTATTGAAAATTGTAAGGTATAAGTTTGCTTTTGCCCTTTCAGGGCAATTCTACACCTTAGTCTAATTCATAGTGCTGCGCACGATGTTGTTGCTTTTCAGGCTTTCAGCCTTTTTCTTCCCGACTTTTGTTCTTGATCCTTTTTTTACGCAGATTGCTTCGCCAATTCGCTTTCGCTCGGGTTAGCTGATTGTGCTGATTTTTTTTATGCTCTGCTTTTTTTAGATTTTTTATTTCTTCCGTACCAAATGATAAAACCGGTTAAAGGAAGTGCGGCTGCAATTAAGCTTACGATAAAGGCCATAATTTTTCCGGGCAGGTTTAAGATTTGTCCGGTATGGATGCCATAATTCATTTCGACAACCTGTAAACCCAGCGTTTTCTTTTGGAACGGTTCGCTTTGAATCAGTTTTCCAGTGTGAGGATGAAAATAATAGTTGCTTTGATGGTCGTATCGTAAAGCATGCGGATAAGCTCCTGTTTCGATGATATTACCTTTTTGCTGTGGAAAGGTAACAAAATACATTTCGGCATCGGGTTGAAGTTTTGCGGTTGTTGTAAAAGCGCGATCGACAGCAGTAACGGAGTTGCTGTTGAATTTTGTCGTATCGATGACAGGTACTTTTATTTCCAGCGTTTTATCTCCCCCAAAATTGAACGTACTATAGATTCCGTCACCTACCCACTCGTAGGTGAAAGTTAAACCGGTTATGGCAATAATTACGGCAAGAATCGAAATATAAAATCCGGAAGTATTGTGCCAGTCATAATTGACACGTCTCCATTTAGCGGACCATTTTACAGTAAAGCTTCGTTTGAGATCGCTTTTTCGTTTGGGCCACCATTGAATGAGTCCTGAAATTACTAATAAAATGAAGATGATGGTTGCGCTTCCAATGATATGTTTTCCTATATAATCCGGTAAGAGTAAATACAAATGAATGCGTTCGACAATAATAAAAAAGTCGGTATCGGGATCTTCGGTTTTCAGGTATTTTCCTGTGTAGGGATTGAAGTAGAGGTATCGATTTTCGCTATCAGCATAGGTGTAAACAATTGCAGAACGGTTTTTTCCGTAATACGAAACCATACTTGAGTTGTAATTTGGTAGAATCTCTTTGGCTTTTTCCTTCAATACAGAAGGTAGAACAAAAGGTTTGCTCTGAGGTTCAACGATTCGCCATTCTTTACGGGTGATGTCTTTTATTTCATCATGGAAACAAAAAATACAACCGGTAATACTGATAATAAAAACAATAAGCCCGGAAATTAATCCGAGCCATTTGTGCAGAAATCGTATTTGTGTTTTGAATCCCATTTTATTGTAAAAACGCAAAATTATACGCAAAATCAATGGGGAGCAAGTAATTTTATTTATTTTTTAGAAACGGCTTCGTTTTTAGGTTGTAATGAACAGGCGACATAAAGAGTTATGGAAGCCAGGAATATCCAAAAAATATCCACAAAGAAGACTTGAGTTTTATTTTGCATGAAAGAGGTCCAAAACCAATTTCCGGAGACAATTCCGTTTGTAATTGGAATTAAAAAACCTAATATACTTCCTGAAATTAAGCAGTATTTGTTGGTAAAAGCGTCATTTTTTTTAAGGATGAAAAACACGGTAAGAATAAGCCATCCTATAAAGTAAACCATGTATAACTGATCCTGAGTGAGAGGGTGGAATATTTTGGCCGCAATAAAAGCAAAGGCCGTGATCGGGTACATGCTCAGGCATATGGCTAGGTAGATTCTAACAACTCCGGCATTAAAACGTCTTTTCTTTTCGGGTAAGTTGTTTTTTTGTCTGGCGACTAACCAAATCATAACGCCCGAAATGATGACAAAACAGGTAATTATACCTAGAACGAAACTTACAATTTTGAGAGCATAACCTCCATAATCACCAAAATGTATGCGATACAGAACGTTTTTTACCACGTCGAGATAGTTGTTTTGAGTAATCGGATTTTTTCGGGCCATTTCTTTTCCGTCCGCAATTCGATAGACAATCTTCCCAATTCCGGTGAATTTTTTATGACTTAACATTTGGCCTTCGACTAAAACGTGCATGTTGGCATCTCCATAATTCTGAATGAAAACACGAGTGATTTCAAAATCTTTCCAGCTGTTTTTTGTTTGAGCAACAAGCTGATCGATATTAAATGGTGCTGCTAATTTCTTATTGTCGAATTTGTATTCAGGATCCTTATATTCCAGTTCTTTGTATAATTTGTCCTGATCGCCTTTGTATAAAGCCATTACTGCCGGAGCCACAATTAAGAGTTTAATCATGAAAAAAGTTCCGGTTACAGCATATACAAATTGAAAAGGCAATCCAATCATTCCTAAGGCGGTGTGAGCATCTGTCCATAAGGTTTTTAGTTTTTCTTTTGGACGGAAGATGTAGAAGTTGGAAACGATTTTTTTCCAATGCAGTAAAAGCCCGGTTACGATGGCAAATAAAAAAAACAAGGCGGTGAAACCCGAAAGGTAATAACCGGCAGGATAAGGAATTTGTGCCAGGAAATGCAAGCGGTATAAAAATTCTCCTAAAGAATAAGAATCTTCGTAAGTAAAGGTTTTGAAGGTTTTGGTGTCAAGGTAGAAAAACGATCCTTCTTGTTGTTTTTTAGGGGCCAGGGTATCTTTTGTACCCTCCATATAAACAGCTACTCTTCGTTCCGTACTTGGTTTCGAAATGGTAATGTTTCTTCCGTGTAAGACGTATTCTTTGTCCAGTTTTTGTAAAGCTGAAGTATAGTCGAGCTGGATTTCTTTGGTTAAGGCAGTAGATTCATTTCTTTCCCAATTGATAATTTCATCTCTGAAGAAAGAAAAGGATCCTGCGAAAAAAATCACAAAAAGTACTACGCTAATCACAATTCCGCTAACGGTATGAGTATGAAAATAGATGTTGTAATTACGATTGTTCATGGATTATTTTGCTATTGGATTGTAGGTTTGACCCAGGTATATTAAAAGAGAGAAAATTAAAGTAATAAGGATGTAGATGCCCCATATTTTCCATCCGCTTTTGGCCAGAAAGGCAACGACCATCAGGGCTACCCAGAGGATGAATCCGCTAAAAGCCATGGTCATCAGTATATCGGCACGACTGAACCAGGCTGCTAAAGCCAAATGAAAGGTGACTGAAACAAAATAGCCGCCTAATATAGCAGCTGTAATTTTGGCAAATCTTTGCCATTTGGATTGGGTTAAATATTTTGGATTGGCCGGCATATTTTAAGTAGAAATGAATTAGTAGTAGTAAAATTCCAGTAGCGCTGCAAGTATAAAAAAAACAAGAATAGCATAGCGGCTTATTTTTTTTAGAGGAGCCAGAATGATGATCAGACTTCCAATGGTCATGAGCTGAATAAAGAACATTAGGGTTCCGCAGCACAAGGACTGTGTAAGCAGCCAGAGCACATAAGCCAGTAAAAGAAGTCCCAGGCCTAAAAACTTAGTTGGTTTAGGATTGCTTTTCATCCATTTTTCGAAACCTAAATCATGCGATAATGTGGCTCTTTTCGAGGTGTAGTACAGCGTGTAAAAAGCTAAAAAAACAATAAGACTTGCAATTGTGATCATGATTGACGAAATTTAAAAAACACCTTTCCCGTAAAGAAAGGTGTTTTTTTGATTTTTATTAGAATTTATAAGCGAAACTTGCCGCTACACTTCTCATATTTCTGGGATGAATCGTAGACCATCCATCATAAGTATCTGCATTTGCAATGTTATCCATCTTTAAGGTTAAAGTGAATTTCTCTGCAGCATAGAAAATAGAAGAGTTTAATACGGTATATTCAGGAATCGTAAACGCTCCGGTCGTTTTTCTGTTCATGATTTTGTTATCACCCACATAATTTCCTCCAAAACCTAATCCGAAACCTTGTAGCGGTCCTTCCAAAAATTTGTAGCTGGCCCAAAGATTCGCTAAATTTCTTGCTCCTGCGCTTTCCGGTCTGAAGTTTACAAATTCAGGATCACCTGCCGTAAGTACTGCATCATTATAGCTGTATCCAAATACAATATTTAAACCGGCAACAGGGTTAGAAACGATTTCAGCTTCGAAACCTTTGTTTCTCTGGCCTCCATTTTGGTAAGAAGTAGAGTTTGTAGCATCGGTTCTGATGCTGTAAACCTGATCGGTAACTTTGATATCATAGTAACTGAAAGTGGCGTAAAGTTTGTCTTTGAAAAGATTCAGTTTGGTACCAACTTCAAATTGATTAGCATGTTCCGGGTTGTAAATTCTTGGAGTTCCCACACCTGCAATCAGGTCTTCTCCGGGAGCAACGTTTGAAAATCCATCCATATAATTGGCAAAAACAGAAACTTTATCCAAAATCGGCTGATACACTAATCCGAATTTAGGAGAAAAAGCAGTTTGATTGTATCCTCCGTTGTCGGCGTTCATAAAACGGTCTACACGTACACTTGCCATGGCTGACAATGCAGGGGTAAAATTGATGACATCCGAAACATAAACACTGTATACTTCCTGTTTTGTTTTGTTGTTGTTTGTTTTTGCTTTTGCTAAAAGAGCATCAGTTCCGGCTTTGGATAAATTTCCGTTATCACCGGTTGTAATGTATTTTGCAGGATCGGTAATTTTGAAGACCTCTTCGTTAACCCTTTTCAAACTGGCATTACCAATGTATACATCTCCATTTGCAACATATCCGGTACTGTTGTTTATCAATGAGGTGTTGAAGTAGTCAAAACCTGCAACAATTCTGTTTCTTAAGGTTCCTATTTTAAAATCGCCTATGAAATTCTGTTGAATATCAGTAGTTAAAGTTGTCGAATTTTGATAGTTTAAAGAACGACCCAATACTATTCCTTCGGAAATAGTGGGTATTGATTTCGTTTTTTCGTACAGATAGGTGTAGTAGCCTTCAGACTTTGTTGATCCTCTGGAAACCACTGTTTGAGAAGTCCATTCGTTATTAAACTTGTAAATCATCTGTCCTTGCAGATTGTATGAAGGTGTTTCTATAGTAAGCTGGTTACTGGTATAAGAACGTTTGTTGTCATAGCCCAGTTCTTTCATATTGTGAACTCTTAAAGCAGTACCTCTGTCTAAAAACAACATGGTTGGATTGGTCGCTTTATTGTTCATGAATTCAGTATTAACAAAGAATGAAAGTTTATCGTTTACTTCGTAAGACAGAGAAGGGGCAAAAAAGAATGATTTTTTAAATCCTGCATCCTGAAAACTATTTTCAGTGTGATAAGCAGAATTGATGCGCAGGTTTATTTTGTGCTCGTCGTCTAATGGGGTGTTAACGTCGGCAGTAACTCTGTTTAATCCGTAACTTGCAGTAGTGTAGCTTATTTCTCCTCCGAAATGATCGTAAGGTCTTTTGGTTGTAATATTGATTAATCCTCCGTAGGAAATAAGGCTGCTTCCAAACAAGGTTCCTGATGGTCCTTTGATTACTTCGATTCTGTCGATATTGGCAGGATCAAGACTTCCGTTTGTTAGTCCCGGCAATCCGTTAATCATAGTAGGCTGAACAGCAAAACCTCTTAGAGAAAAGTAGCCTGCACCATCATTTCCACGTCCTGTAGAAGCCCAAAGGGTGGTTAATCCCGGAGCGTTTTTAAGAGCGTCTTCGATATTGGTTACGACTTGTTCTTTTAACAATTCGCCTGTAATAGTAGAATAAACTTGCGGGTTTTCAAGATTTTTAAGAGGTAATCTTGATACTTGCTGGTTTTCTTTGCGGGCTAATGGATTCTTTTTTCCGTGACCGTTGATTACAATTTCGTCCAGTTGTTCAGAATTGGAACTGATCGTGAAATCTTCAATTATTTCGTCTCCGCCATTAAGAGAGACACTTTTTTCTTTTGAAGAATGCCCAACCGCAGAAACTTTAATCACATAGCTTCCCGGTTTGATGTTTTTAATTTCGTAAAAACCTCTGCTGTCTGTATTGGTTCCTATTTTGGTCCCTTTTAAGATAATGGTCACATTATCTGCGGCCTGATTGTTACTAAGGCTAATTTGTCCTTTTATGCTTGCTCTTTGCTGTGCCCAAATGGTTGGAGTTGCAAGCAGTGCAAAGAGAAAAGCCAAAAATGTTGTTGTGTATTTGGTTTTCATTATTATTTAGAATTGATTTTAATAGTGCAAATTTAAGTGCAGAATACAAATCAAACAAACTATTCTTATTTATTCTAAATAAACTAATTTTTAAAAGGCAAAACTTTTTATTGTGCAATTTTTTAACATTTTAAGCGGATTTTAAGTCAATATTAAGAAAAAAAACCTGCTTCAGTTAAGAAGCAGGTTTTGTATGATTGTTGAAAAGTATTACAATTACAATTCTAAAGCGCGTTTAGCATCTCCATTCATTAATAACTCTAATGGATTTTCTAGGGCTTCTTTTACAGCTACTAAGAAACCAACTGACTCACGTCCGTCGATGATTCTGTGGTCGTAAGAAAGTGCAACGTACATCATTGGGTGAATTTCCACTTTACCGTTTACAGCAATTGGACGCTCGATGATGTTGTGCATTCCTAAGATTCCTGACTGAGGAGGGTTGATGATTGGAGTACTCAACATACTTCCGAAAACTCCACCGTTAGTAATAGTGAAAGTTCCTCCTGTCATGTCGTCAACGGTAATTTGACCGTCACGTGCTCTAAGCGCTAATCTTTTGATTTCAGCCTCGATTCCACGGAAAGTTAATAATTCAGCGTTACGAACTACTGGTACCATTAATCCTTTTGGTCCTGAAACTGCGATTGAGATGTCGGCAAAATCGTAAGCAATTTTGTAGTCACCATCCATCATAGAGTTAACATCAGGGTATAATTCTAAAGCTCTTGTAACTGCTTTTGTAAAGAATGACATGAATCCTAAACCTAAACCACCATGTTTTGCTTTGAAAGCATCTTTGTATTCGTTACGAATTTGGTTGATTGGTGTCATGTTTACTTCGTTGAAAGTAGTAAGCATAGCTGTTTCGTTTTTAGCCGAAACTAATCTCTCTGCTACTTTACGACGCAACATAGATAATTTTGTACGCTCAGTTCCACGGCTTCCTCCTGTTGGAGTTCCCATTGAAGGTACAGCGTTTACAGCGTCATCTTTAGTGATTCTTCCACCTTTACCAGTTCCTGAAACTGAAGCCGGAGCAATGTTTTTCTCGTCTAATATTTTTCTTGCTGCCGGAGATGGAGTTCCTGCTGCGTAACTTGTTGCTGCCGGAGCCTGAACCGGAGCAGCTTTTGGTGCTTCAGCTTTTACTTCCGCTTTTGGTGCTTCTGCCTTTGGAGCTTCAGCGGCCGGCGCAGATCCTGATGGTTTAGCTGCGTCAGTATCGATTAAACAAACTACAGCACCTACCGCTACTGTATCACCTTCTTCCGCTTTAAGCGTAATAACTCCGCTCATTTCAGCAGGAAGTTCAAGAGTAGCTTTGTCTGAATCAACTTCAGCAATAGCCTGATCTTTTTCTACATAATCGCCGTCTTTTACTAACCAAGTTGCGATTTCAACTTCTTTTATAGATTCCCCTGGTGAAGGGACTTTCATTTCTAGAATCATCTTATTTCTTTGTTTAAAGTTTATTTTGTTTAAAGTTTCAGGTTTTGTAGGGGCCCGAAACTTTAAACTTGAAACATTGTTTTTTATCTGAATAAATTTTTATCGAATACCATTCTGATAGCATCGGCGTGACGACGTTTTGAACGTGTGTAACTTCCTGATGCCGGAGCAGAGTAAGCTTTTAATGAAGCTAATCTCCATTTCACAAGGTCAAAGTTCATCAACATAAAGCTGTAAGCTCCCATGTTTTTAGGCTCTTCCTGTGCCCAAACGTAATCGTCAGCATTTGGATATTGTGCGATGATTTCTTTGATTTGCTCTACAGGGAAAGGGAATAATTGCTCGATACGAACCACTGCAACGTCATTTCTTCCATTGTTTTCTCTTTCAGCGACAATGTCGTAGTAGAATTTACCGGTACAGAATACTAAAGATTTTACGTCTTTTTTGTTTACTGTAGTATCGTCGATTGTTTCCTGGAAGCTTCCGTTTGCTAATTCCTCAACAGTAGATACGCATCTTGGATCACGTAATAAACTTTTTGGAGAGAAAACTACCAATGGTTTACGGAATTTCGTTTTCATTTGTCTTCTGATCAAGTGGAAGAAGTTAGCCGGTGTTGTACAATCGGCAACATACATATTGTGTCTTGCACAAAGTTGTAAGTAACGTTCCATTCTTGCAGAAGAGTGTTCAGCTCCCTGACCTTCATATCCGTGAGGCAATAATAAAACAATACCGTTTTGGTTGTTCCATTTGTCTTCTCCACAAGAAATATACTGGTCAATCATGATTTGGGCTCCGTTAGAGAAATCTCCAAACTGTGCTTCCCAAATAGTTAAAGCATTTGGATTCGCTAAGGCATATCCATAATCAAAACCAAGAACACCATATTCAGATAAAAGCGAGTTGAAAACACCGAATTTTCCTTTTTTGTTCGCTATAGTGTCCAGTAAAATAACTTCTTCTTCAGAATCTTCCACTTTAACTACCGCATGACGGTGAGAGAATGTACCACGCTCTACGTCCTGACCGGAAATACGAATGTCAAATCCTTCTGTTAAAAGTGAACCGTAAGCCAATGCTTCCGCAGTTCCCCAATCCAAAGTGTTGTTGTCGTATCCAACTTTTCTGTCAGTAACAATTTTAGTGATCTTGTTGATGAATTTCTTGTCTGCCGGTAATGTCGAGATTGTATTGATGATAGAATCCAGTTCCTTCTTGTCAAAAGTAGTATCTGTTTTTTCTAACATTTGCGTATCGGTTACCTGAACAAATCCATTCCATTCGTTTTGCATGAATGGAGTTATAATCGTCAAATCTTTTTTACGGGAAGCTTCTAAGTTTTCCTCTAAAGCAGATTTGTATTCTTTTTCTAAAGCATTTACATAAGAAGCATCGATTATGCCGTCAGACAATAATTTCTCTGCATAAATATCTCTTGGATTTTTATGTTTAGCGATGATTTTATATAAAACTGGTTGTGTAAAACGAGGCTCATCACCTTCGTTATGACCGTATTTTCTGTATCCTAATAAGTCAATAAATACGTCACGTCCAAACTGCATTCTATAATCTAATGCAAAAGATACGGCATGTACAACAGCTTCAGCATCATCGGCATTTACGTGTAATACCGGTGAAAGTGTTACTTTGGCAACATCTGTACAGTACGTAGACGAACGTGCATCTAAATAGTTAGTGGTAAAACCAACCTGATTGTTGATAACGATATGAATTGTACCACCTGTTTTGTAACCGTCAAGTTGAGCCATTTGAATGATCTCATACAAGATTCCCTGACCTGCGATTGCAGCATCTCCGTGAACGGCAATAGGTAATACTTTAGAGAAATCGTTAGGATAATATTTGTCCTGTTTTGCTCTTGTGATTCCTTCAATTACAGCTCCAACCGTTTCTAAGTGAGAAGGGTTTGGTGCTAAATTGATATTGATGTTTTTTCCTGTTCTTGTTTTTTTGTCGGCAGTAAGACCTAAGTGGTATTTTACGTCACCGTCAAAATATTCCTGATCGTAATCTTTACCGTCAAACTCACCAAAAATATCCTGAGTTGATTTTCCGAAGATGTTAGCCAAAACGTTCAAACGACCACGGTGAGCCATTCCCATTACGAATTGTTCAACACCTTTTTCGGCAGCCTGCTCGATCAAAGCGTCCAAAGCCGGGATGATAGATTCTCCACCTTCTAATGAGAAACGTTTTTGTCCTACATATTTAGTATGCAGGAAGTTCTCGAAAGATACGGCCTGGTTTAATTTATTTAAGATTGTTTTCTTTTCGTCAGAAGAGAAGTTTGGCTGGTTTACGTTTACAGCCAGTTTGTCCTGGATCCATTTTACAACGCCGGGATTTCTGATGTACATGTATTCGATACCAATGTGCTGGCAGTAAATAGTCTGAAGACGTGTAACAATATCCTGTAGTGTAGAAGGCGCTACTCCGATTGCCTGAGCAGCATCAAAAACTGTTGAAAGATCAGCAGTTGTTAATCCGAAATTTTCAATGTCTAAAGTTGGAGACGATGTTCTGCGATCACGAACTGGGTTTGTTTTAGTAAACAAGTGCCCGCGAGTACGGTAAGCATCGATTAATTTTAGGACATTGAATTCTTTTTGTAATTTATCAGAAACTAAACTACAATCTACGTTGTCGTTTGTTACGTATTCAACGATTCGTTGAACCGGATTTTCGTCATTATAAGTCGTTTGTCCAAAATCGAAACCTTGAAAAAAACTTCTCCAGCTTGGCTCAACGCTATCTGGGTTTACTAAATACTGATCATATAATTGTGCGAAAAACTCTGTATGCGCTGCATTTAAAAATGAAAACCTATCCATAATATGAGTGAATATACTTTTTGTTAAATAGAATCGCAAAAGTACAACAATCACATTTATTTAAATCTTTTTTTTACGTACTTTTACGTAAAAATTTGTTAAAAATAGACTCTACTATGGATAAAAATCAAATTTCAATCGTTTTCAAAACTTTTTTTGTGATTTTGGCTGTCTCATTTTCGAGTTCTGCTTTTGCACAACAAAAATATGTCATAGACAACAGCAATCATTTTTGGGAGAAAGTTCAGTTTGGAGGAGGTCTTGGTTTAGGAATTGGTTCCGGATATACGGACATTTCGGTTTCACCAAGTGCTATTTATAATGTAAACGAAATTGTAGCGGTTGGTGTTGGATTGCAGTTTGGTTATTTGTCTTCTAAAAATTATTATAGTTCTTTTGTTTATGGTGGAAGCCTGGTTGGACTCGTGAATCCGATTCCTGAAATTCAGCTGTCAGCAGAATTGGAACAGGTTCGTATCAATACAGACTATAAATCAACGGCCTATCGACCAAGTTACTCTGATGATTATTGGAATACCGCCTTGTACCTCGGTGCGGGTTACCGAACCGGAAGTGTTACTATTGGAGCACGTTATGATGTTTTGTATGATAAAAATACAAGTCTTTACGGATCAGGATTTATGCCTTTTGTGAGAGTTTATTTTTAGAGGTGCTGAGATGCTAAGATGCTAAGTTTTTAATTCATTATCATAATTACAGTTCTTAAATGAAAAAATATTTTGCTCTTCTTTTTGGAATTCTTCTTGGAAGTTCGTCCTGTCAACAAAAGGAAACAAAAAACGTTGATGTTAAAAAACAAGCTCAAATAGATGCAAATCTTGGAGTGATAAATTCTTTGAGTAATGCTGGTGATAAGCTAACTGCTTCAAGAGAAGTTTTTCACTGGATTTATTTCAAAGATGAAAAACAAAGAAATAATTATTTGACAGAAGTTAGTAAGAAAGGATTTGAACTAGTGAGTTCAGATAAAATTAATGATGAGTTTCCATATCAATTACAAATAAAAAGGATTGACAAAGTTGATGAAAATAGTGTAAATGATTATGTAATCTATCTATGGGAAAGGGCAATTGAATATAATGGAGATTACGATGGATGGGAAACAAGTATAGAAAAAACTTAGAATCTCAGAAACTTAGAGCCTCAGCACCTTAGTATCTCAGTACCTTAGCCCCTCTACTTATAATAATTTCGGAACCAAACCTTCTGCCATTCTCTTTTTAAAATCAAAAAGGAAACCTGCTCGGCTAAGATTACCAAATCAGAACCGTCGAGTTTTTTGATTTCATCTTCAGAAACATCGATGATATAAAGCAGATTGAGGTACTCCGCAAATTTGTACTGAATCATTCTATAGATTTTCTCGTGAAGTTGAATTTTTAGTTCTTCGGGAGAAATGCTCATTGGAAAATCTATTCCTTCGTTGGCCAAATTAAAGTCTTTGTTAATTTGCTCAATCAAACTTAAATATAGATTTTCGCTTTCGGCATCAGCCAATAAAATGTCGGTATTTGCAGGGATTGGAAACATTGAGGCTTTTTAAGAATTGACGCAAAGTTAAAACTAAAAAATCATTTTACGGTTGATTCTCTTTCAATGATTCTTGTAGGAAGTTCAATAATTTGATGCGTCACCGGCCGATGCTCTTTCAGGTCGGCAATTTCATCGATTAAAAGCGAAACGGCCTGATGGCCCATTTCAAAGCCGGGCTGGTCAATTGTGGTTAATTTAGGTGAGATAACCGTGCTCATAAACCAGTTGCTGAATCCAAAAACCGCTACCTGTTCCGGTGTTTTGATTCCCGCCTCATTAAAATATTTGATAATTCCGATAGCGACCAGATCAGTGATGGCAAAAATCGCGTCTATGTCCGGGTGCTCCGTCATTATTTTCTGAGCATTTTCGTAACCATCCTCAAAATCGGTATTATTGTCACATACATAAACCAGTTTGGAATCGTATTCAATCCCATGTGCTTCCAAAGCTCTTTTGTATCCTAAGAATCTGTCGATGGAGTTTTGAGGAACATAAGAACCTCTAAAATGTGCGATCTTTTTGAATCCTTTATTAATAAGATAGGAAACGGCATCGAATGCCGCTTTAGCATCATTGATCACGACTTTGGAACAATCGACTCTTTTGGCAATTTTATCAAATAAAACAACGGGCGTGTTTTTGCGGATCGCTTCATTAATATGAGTAAAATCATCTGTTTCATTAGAGAGTGACATTAAAACCCCGTCAACTCGTTTTTGAATTAATAAGGCCAGCTGTTTTTTCTCCAGTTCGTATTTTTCGTTGGATTGTAATATAATGACAAGATATCCTCTTTTTTCGGCTTCTTCGAGAATACCATTTAAGACACTGGAGAAGAAATGATGCACGGTAGCCGGAATGATTACACCTATTGTTTTGGTTTCGTTGGTTCTTAGGTTTACCGCGACCGAATTGGGCATGTAATTCATGGTTTCGGCCATTTCGATCACGCGGGCACGTGTAGACTTACTAATATCGGTATAGCCTTTTAATGCCTTTGAAACCGTGGTAACCGAAATTCCCAATGCCGAGGCTATATCTATTAATTTGGTGTCATTCATGAAATAAAAGTACTAAAAAATAAAGTGTATTGATAAAAAAATAACTTCCGAAAACGTTTTAGGGGATTTCGAAAACGTTTTCGATTTAGAATTCTTAAATTAGAGTTAATTCCTTGAGTAAGTTTACATTTCATAAATGAAAGATTTACTAACTAAACCAAAAAAACATGAAACAGCAACATTCTTATTTAAGCATAGTATTTCTGATATGGTGCTTAATCTCTGTTCCGAACCATTTGTTTGCACAGCATAAAAATACCGTTTCCGGAAAAGTACTCGATGAGAGCGGACAAACGATTCCGGGAGCCAATGTTTCGCTTAAAGGAACAGATAAAAATACGATTACAGATGAAAACGGAAGGTTCGTATTTTCCAATATTCCCGCAGGAGATTATACCATTGTAGCGACCAATGTGGGGTGTAAAACCTTTGGAAAACAAATCACTGTAAAAGAAGGAGAATCTCTAGAGGTTAGTTTACTTCTGGAAGGGGAATCACAAAGTTTGAAAGAAGTGGTCGTAACAGGATCTTCAAGTCCGAGGTCTAAATTAGAATCCAGTGTGGCCATTACCACCATGGGAGCTAAGGCTATCGAAGACAGGGCACCGGCAAGTACAGCTGCTTTATTGCAAACGATTCCCGGATTTGTGGTAGAAGCTTCAGGGGGAGAAATTGGAAACAACCTTTTTGCAAGAGGAATTCCGTCTGCCGGAGCCTATGAGTATGTACAGATTCAGGAAGACGGATTGCCGGTTTTTGAAGATGGCGCGCTGCAATTTGCGAATGCTGATACTTTTTACAGATTAGACGAAACCGTGAGCAAAATGGAAGCAGTTCGCGGGGGCTCAGCATCTATTTTTGCTAATAATGCGCCGGGAGGAATCATCAATTTTATTTCGAAGACAGGACAGAATGACTTTCAGGGAAGAGCTAAATTCTCGACTTCAGATTACGGAATGTTCCGTACCGACCTTAATTTATCGGGGGCTTTAATTCAGGACAAATTGTTCTTTAACGTTGGAGGTTTTTACAGAGCCGATAATGGGGTAAGAAATACCGGTTTTACTGCTAATAAAGGAGGGCAGATCAAAGGAAATATTACTTATAAATTTGATGATAACGATTATTTGAGAATTAACTTCAAACATCTGGATGACAGAAATGCGTTCTATTTACCGATTCCATTAAAAAGTAATAATGGTAAAATAGAAGGAATTCCGGGCTTTAATCCAAATTACGGAACCTTGACGTCAGTAAATTTTAGCCGTTTAAATGTACCGCAATACGGTGGGGGAACTTTTACGGCAGATTTGGAAGATGGATCTCATCCGATCATCAACTCGATCGGTGCGGAATTTAAAAAGAAGATATCGGAGAAAGTGACGTTTAAGAATGCCTTCAAACAAACCAATATCAATTTGAATTACAATGCTATTTTTCCAAATGGAGGTCCGTGGACACAAGATGCTTATGCAACAGGGGTTCAGAATACCACGGCCAGTAACCTGACCTATTCTTATGTCGATAATGGAGCAACTCTTGATCCGAATGCCTTAATTATGAGAGCAGATCTTTGGCACATCGAGAAAAAGATGAACAATTTTGCGAACAATTTCTCTTTTGCGTTTGATTTAGATCCTGTAAAACTGACTGCGGGTTACTATTATTCCAACTGGAAATCGAATCAATACTGGAATTGGAACTCGTATTTAGTGGGAGTTTCAGACAATCCGAGATTGTTAAATGTAAAAGACAATACATCAGGCGTAAATCATACCTGGAATGGGGTGGAAAGAATTACTTGGTTAGAAAGAGATGCCCAAACCAAAGGGGTTTTGAATGATGTTTATGCCGATGCTGAAATCAAAGCGACAGACAAGCTGACTTTCAATGCCGGTTTACGATACAATAAAGACAAGTATTCAGGGTACCGAGACAATGCGAGATTTTTTGCAGAGAACCTGGGGATTTTAAACAACAATACGGCCGATGATAAGGTAACAACGGTAAAAGGAAATCCGTATACGTACTGGCGATATGATGTGAGCGAATGGTCGTATACCGCTGCCGGAAACTACAAATTCAATGACAATATGGCTTCGTATGTACGTTACAGCCACGGTTTCAGATCGCCTATTGAAGAGTCCTTTTATGATAATGCAGCCGATTTGAGCAAGCTGGAAAACACCGAGGTAAATCAGTTTGAGTTGGGGTATAAATATTCTAATTCTTTCTTCAATGTAAATGCCAACTTGTTTCACATGGGCTTAAAAAATGTTGCCTTTACGGATATTTTATCGGATGGATCTTCTGAGAATAAATTTGCCGATGTAAACAATATTGGTCTTGAAGTAGAAACGAATGCCAGATATAAAATGGTAAAAATGAACTTTACGTTTACGGTTCAAAAACCGGAGTATGATAATTTTACGGGTACCAATGCTGACGGATCGACTTTTAATTTTAACGGAAACACAGCCAGAAGAATCCCTAAGTTTTTCTGTAACTTAAGACCGGAAGTGGATATTACAAAAGATTTTACAGCTTATGTGCAGTTCTCTTATTATGATAAAAAATTCACGAATCAGGACAATAAACAAGTTTTGCCGGCTTATAAAGAAGTAGGGGCGGGATTAAATTATACCTATCATAATCTTCGTTTTGCGGTTGATGCTTCAAACTTGTTCAATGAAATAGGTTTAACCGAAGGTGATCCAAGACAAACTACGTCAGCCGCAAGTGATGTGTTTATGGCAAGACCAATTTTAGGACGCGCCTTTAGATTTTCGGTGGCGATTAATTTTTAAGAGATTGTGAAATGTGAGATGTAGAGTATGTTCGAAACCTGAAACCTGAAACCTGAAACATTTCAACTATTAAACGACAAACCAATAAAAAATGAAAAACATAGGAATTAAAATCTCTCTTTACCTCAATTATTTTGTCTTCGCTATTCTCCTGAATAGCGTAGGCATTGTGATTTTGAAATCGCAGAAAAATTATGGAGTAGATGAAGTTCAGGCGAGTATTTTAGAAGCGTTTAAGGACATGCCTATTGCGATTGTTTCCTTTTTTATAGCCTCTTTTTTGCCCAGAATCGGCTATCGAAAATCCATGCTGATTGGTTTGGGTTTGGTTACTCTGGCTTGTATTTCCATGTATTTTGGAAATTCATTTGACAATGCTAAAATTCTTTTTGCAACCGTTGGAGTTTCGTTTGCCTTGATTAAAGTTTCGGTTTATTCCTTAATTGGTACTGTTACCGAAACCAAAAAAGAACACAATGCCTTGATGAGCAGTATTGAAGGTTTTTTTATGGTTGGAATTGCACTGGCTTATTTTCTGTTTCCGGCTTTTAATAAGGAAGAGGATCCCAATTCGTGGCTAAATGTGTATTGGTTTCTTGCCGGATTGTCGTTGCTGTCGTTTCTGTTTTTGTGCTTTGTGAAGTTTGAAGAAACCGAAGTCGCCGCAGGAGCAAATCTCAAAGACGATTTCATGCAAATGTTCCGTTTAATGGCGAAATTGCTAACGGTTGTTTTTGTAATCAGTGTCTTTTTGTTTGTAATGATTGAACAGGGAATCCTTTCCTGGTTGCCTACATTCAATACAAAAGTGCTGCATTTGCCTGAAAATATAAGCATTATGATGGCTAGTATTTTGGCCATTTCACTGGCAGCCGGAAGGATGATTGCCGGAATTGTAACTAAAAAAGTGGGCTGGCTCTGGGTGCTAAGTTTCTGTATTCTTTCAGCCATGCTGATTGTAGTTTTTGTACTTCCAAAAACCGTTGGATTGGAAGTGAAAAGCATCAATACCCTGGCAGACATACCTTTAATTGGTTTCGCATTTCCTTTAATTGGACTGTTTATTGCACCAATTTATCCGTTGTTAAATTCGATTGTATTGAGTGCGCTGCCTAAAAATCTGCAAAGTTCGATGACAGGATTAATTGTGATTTTTTCGGCTCTTGGCGGAACATTAGGCTCCAGAATAACAGGCTGGCTGTTTAAAAATGAAGGACCGGAAAAGGCATTTTATTTTACATTAATTCCAATGTCTTTATTATTAGTGTCTTTTTTTATTCTTAAAAAAATAACTGCAAAAGATGAAATTTAAACTACATATATCCCAAACTATCGAAAAACTATTGGCTCAGGAAGATACTGACGGCGATAAAAAAATAACGATTGATGATCATGGTCCGAAGCGATTTTTACTGAATGGTGAAGAGGGAAATTCAATCCTTATTGAAGGAACCTACCAGCTTTCAAACTTATTGCAGGAACTGGCTTTGGCTAAAAAAGAAAATACGGAATTTGCCGAAATCAGTCTCGATCAAATTGTAGAGGATCCTGTAAAAAGAATCTCCGGAAAAATAAAAAACCTGTATTGGAAAGGGTTAACACGTACGATTGATGCCAATGGGGTGAAAAAAATACTGGAAGACAATAAAATAGAAAATGCTATTTCGTATTTGTATGTTCCTTTTGGAGATGAAATCGTTTTTGATTATTTCAAAAAACTGGAAGCCGTAACTCCAAAGTTAAAAGTGGTACAAATGCCGAAACATATTTCACCGGAGTATGTCATGTCGCTCAATCAAAAGCCGGGCATATTGGCTTTGGCACTTCAAATTAAAAACAATGAAATTTCGGGAGTTCCCTTTGTAGTTCCCGGCGGAAGGTTTAATGAAATGTATGGCTGGGACAGTTATTTTATTGCCAAAGGACTTTTAATAGATGATAAAATAGAGCTAGCTCTGGGAATTGCAGAGAATTTTAAATACCAGATTGATCATTACGGAAAAATACTAAATGCGAACCGGAGTTATTATTTAACCCGTACGCAGCCTCCGCTTTATACGTCATTGATTATCGATGTTTTGGAAAAATCGAATCCGGATATTTTCTGGATCGAAAGACATTTAAAAACGGCCATTAAAGAATATCTGACGGTTTGGATGGAAGAAGGCAAAAGACTAACCGCTAATGGGTTGAATAGGTATAAAGCTGAAGGAATTGGACTGCCATTTGAAGTAGAGGAGGGGCATTTTGATGATATTCTGGAGCAATACGCACCAAAATACAATTTGTCTACCCGCGAATTCGAAAAAAAATATCTGGAAAGAGAAGTGGTCGATGCTGAACTGGATAAGTATTTTATTCACGACCGAAGCATGCGCGAAAGCGGTCATGACACGACCAACAGACTGGTTGGAATTTGTGCCAATTTAAATACCGTTGCGATAAATAGTCTGCTTTACAAATACGAAACGGATATTGCCTTTTTGATTAGGAAGTATTTTAAAAACGAATTTCAATATTTTGAAGACCAGTCTTTTTCAACCGAATATTGGTTTGCGAAAGCAGCTTCAAGAAAGGAAAAAATCAATCAATTGTGCTGGAATTCAGAATATGGATGTTATCTGGATTATAATTTTGTAAATGAAGAGCAGCATTTTTTTGAGGCTGCAACTACTTTTTATCCGCTTTGGGCCAAAATAAGCACACCCGAACAAGCTGATATTCTGGTAAAAAAGACCCTTCCAAAATTTAAAATGAAAGGCGGAATTGCTGGAAGTACCAAAGAATCCATTGCAGCTATAGACGAAAATGCACCAGTACGTCAATGGGATTATCCGTTTGGATGGGCACCACATCAAATGCTTTTGTGGGAAGGTTTGCTGAATTATAATTTTAATGAAGAAGCACAGGAAATGGTATACCGCTGGCTTTGGCTGATTACTAGAAATGCAGTGGATTATAACGGAACCATTCCGGAAAAGTTTGATTTGTCGATCAGCTCGCATAAAATCTTTGCAGAATATGGAAACGTCGGAACTGAATTTGATTTTATCCCCGAAGAAGGTTTTGGATGGATGAATGCTTCGTACCAGTATGGTTTAACTATTTTGGAAGAAGATTTAAAACAAAAATTATCGGACTTGGTTGATCCGGATGTACTTTTTTAGTTAAAAGGGGGGGGCTTCGACTTCGCTCAGCCGGACACAACGTTATCATTTAAATTATTGTGTCCGGCTGAGCGAAGTCGAGTGATAAGCTTAACGAAGTCAAATGTCATGCTGAGCAAAGTCAAATGTGCGGCTCAGCGAAGTCAACTGTCCGGCTGAGCAAAGTCGAGTGATAGGCTCAGCGAAGTCAATTGTCCGGTTGAGCGAAGTCGAGTGATAGACTTAACGAAGTCAAATGTCAGGCTGAGCGAAGTCGAATGATAGGCTAAGCGAAGTCGAATGTCAGGCTGAGCGAAGTCGAAGCCTAGACCTTTCTCCCCATTAAGTTCTCCCCAAAAGTACGCAGGATATTTTTCTTTTCAGCGTTAAGATCCATTTGATCCAGCGTTTCAAAAGCTTTAAACGTATACATTTCAATGGCATCCTGAGTGGCTTTTGAAGCACCGGATTCATTGAAAATTGCTTTTACAGTAGCTATTTTAGCGGTATTGTCTTCTAATTGTAAACGGAATAATTGCTCTAACTCTGAAGCTTTTTCAGGAGAAGAAAATTCTCTTGCTTTGAGGTATAAATACGTTTTTTTGTTTTCGATAATGTCTCCTCCAACTTGTTTTCCGAAAGTTTCCGGATCTCCAAAAGCATCCAGATAATCATCCTGAAGCTGGAAAGCAAGACCTAAATTCAATCCGAAATCATAAATTAAATCACCTTCTTTTTCAGATGTTTTGGCTACGATAGCTCCCATTTTCATGGCAGCAGCAACCAGAACGGCCGTTTTATATTCGATCATCTTTAGGTATTCCGGAATCGTAACATCATTTCTTTGTTCAAAGTCAACGTCCCATTGTTGCCCTTCACAAACTTCAAGAGCCGTTTTGCTGAATAGTTTTGCTAAGTTTCTGAAAACAATCGGTTCGTATTGTTCAAAATACTGATACGCCAGAATAAGCATGGCATCACCGGACAAAATTCCGGTATTGAGGTCCCATTTTTCATGAACAGTTTCCTGTCCTCTTCTCAAAGGCGCATCATCCATAATATCGTCATGTACAAGCGAGAAATTATGAAAAACTTCCACAGCCATTGCAGCCGGAAGTGCTGTTGTATATGGGGTATTAAAAACTTCTGCAGCCATCAAAGTAAGTACGGGACGGATTCGTTTTCCGCCGAGGCCCAGAATGTATTCAATGGGTGCGTAAAGATTTTGGGGTTCTTTATGTATGCTTTGGGTTTTTAAATAATGAATAAAAAAATCCTGGTACTGACTAATATTGTGCATAAAATGAAATTCTGATTTGCGAGGTCCAAAGATACGATTCATTATGAATTATTGCGTTTTTAAAATTTTAAAAGATGGTGGAGGAATTAGATAGTGGAGGTAATTTGATAATTTGATAATGGGTTTTTGGTGTAAGTGCGGGAGGCTTCAACTTCGTTCAGGCTGACATTCACATTGTGATTGTGTTTGTCGGCCTGAGCGGAGTCGAAGGCGGTTTTGGGCTTGTTTTAAAATTATTTTCAAAAAAACTTGGAAACTTTTTTGGTATTCAGAGTTTCCTGTTTATATTTGCACCGTTAAATGGAAACTTAGGACACTAAAAAAGTTTCCGCGAAGAATTGAGAAATTTATAACCTCAGTAAAAACAGTAATTTATGAAAACAACATGGACCTTAGATTCTAGCCAATCAGATGTTTTGATTAAAATGAGACATTCGATTATTGCTTACATGGGAGGAACTACAAATAAATTTGGTGGTTATGTGAATATTGAAGACAATGAAGTAGAAGATGCATCGGTTGAGTTTTCGCTTGACATTAACAACAAGATTGATAATTTTCAGCAAATTGATACTTATTTACAACTTCAGGATTTGTTTGATGTAAACGAACATCCGATTATTAGTTTCAAATCGACTTCGTTTCAAAAAGTAAACAACAATATTAATTTCTTCAAGGGCGACTTAACGATTAAAGATGTTACCAAAGTAGTGGAACTTGATGCCGAGTTTATAGGAGTTAATACATACAATGGAGAGAAGAAAGTTGCTTTTGAAATCAAAGGAGATATTAAGCGTCAGGATTTTGGTTTAGATTACAATTCGTTCAGTCATAATGGAGGTTTGGCTTTAGGAAAAGACATTAAGCTTATTGCAAATTTAGAGTTTAGCATATAAATCTTAGAGAATGAAGTAAATTAATGTAAAATTATTACAAATAGTACGGAAACTATTTTCGTGAATTTAGTTTCCTCAGTATATTTGTAATACAATTTGAAAATTAAAATGAAAGAGAAAATCATATCAAAAGCAAGCGAGTTGTTTTTAAAACTTGGTTTTAAAAGTGTTACAATGGATGATATTGCAGGAGAAATGTGTATTTCGAAAAAAACGATCTACAAATATTTCTGTAATAAAGAAGTATTGATTGAAGAGAGCACATCATTAGTTCACAAACAGGTACATGAAATAATTGATACGATTGTGGCGAAAGATTATAATGCGATCCATGAGAATTTTGAAATCAGAGAAATGTTTAGAAATATGTTTAAGAATAATACAGATACTTCTCCTATTTATCAATTGAAAAGACACTATCCGGAAATTTACCAAAACATACTTTCGCACGAAATCGATCAGTGCAACCGTTATTTTGGAGTCAATATTGAAAAAGGAATCCGTGAAGGATTGTATCGTACGGATATCAATATACCAGTGTATGTGAAATTTTATTACACCTTAATTTTTCATATCAACGAAACTACTGTTTCAGAAAGTGAAGCACAAAAAATAGAACTGGAGGCACTGGAATATCACACCAGAGCTATGGCAACAGAAAAAGGAATAGTGGAATTGGAAAAGCAACTTAAGAAAATCAAAGTATAATCATCAATCAATAATAGTATGATTTTTTAAATCATCAACACAAACAAATATCTAGCAGCATATGAAACGAATAGTTCTCTTTTTTTTGTGTACAATAGGTCTGTCGGCCAGTGCACAAGTCACACGTTTAACCTTAAAAGACGCGCTTACTTATGCGCTTCAAAATAAAGCCGATGCTAAAAAGGCGAAACTTCAGGTTGAAAACAGTGAATACAAAATACAGGAAATACGCTCAAGAGCTTTGCCTCAAATTTCGGCAAATGGAAATTTAACACACAATCCGATCATTCAGACTACCGTAATTGATGGTGCAGGATTTGGTGCACCGGGGACTACGATTCAGGCAGCATTTGGTCAGAAATGGGTTTCGACTGCCGGAGTTTCTTTAACACAGACCATTTTTGATCAGTCTGTTTTTACAGGATTAAGAGCGGCAAGATCTACCCGTGAGTTCTATCAGATCAACGATCAGTTAACAGAAGAGCAGGTTATTGAAAGAGTAGCCAATAACTACTATTCTGTTTACGTACAAAAAGAGAGACTTACTTTATTAGACAGTAATTATGTGAATACTACTAAAGTTCGTGATATCGTAAAAGGACAGTTTGACAATGGTCTGGCTAAAAAGATTGATTTAGATCGTATCATCGTAAAAATGTCAAACATTGATACAGAACGTCAGCAAATCAAAAATCAGATTACGTTACAGGAAAACGCTTTGAAGTTTTATATGGGAATGCCAATTGAAACTCAAATTGATTTGCCAAAAGAAGAGTTTGAAGTGGTACCTGCTGCCTTGACAGAACAGCCAAATACTGCAAACAGAACAGAGTACCTGCTTTTGAAAAAACAACAGGAACTTTTAGTATTCAATAAAAAAGCGGTTGAAGCAGGATATTATCCAACACTTTCCTTAACTGCTGGGTATAACTATATTGGTCAGGGGCCTCAAATGCCCTGGTTTGCAAAACCTTCTCAGGGAGTGTACTGGTCCGATTTCTCTGCAATTGCCTTAAACTTACATGTGCCGATTTTTACAGGTTTCGGAACTCGTGCAAAAGTAAGACAGGCCGATGTTGAGCTAAGATCACTTGAGGAAGATATCAAGGATACCAAACTTTCACTTGATCTGGACTATAAAAATGCGATGGCACAAATCGATAACAACCTTGTGACGATCACCAATCAAAAAGAAAATATGCGCTTAGCGACAGAAATCTTAAGCAATACAAAAAACAATTACCTTCAGGGATTGGCCTCTTTAACAGACTTGTTAGATGCAGAAAATGCCTCTCTTGAAGCACAAAATAATTATACCAGAGCAGTTTTAAATTATAAAATTGCCGAAGTAGCATTAATCAAATCAAAAGGCGAACTTAAAACTCTTATTAAATAACTAGAAGTACAATGAAGAAAACTATTATAACAATCGTAATCATAATCGCATCTCTGGGCGTGATTGGATATATCTTAAATAAAAATAAGAAAGAGAACAAGGAAAAGACAGATATCGTAGCAGAAAAGAATGCTGCAGTTTCAGTAAAAGTATCTCCGGTTAAAACAGAAGAAGTTTCACTTGATTTCGTAGCAAACGGAAACTTCCAACCGACCCAGCAGTTGACATTCTCTGCTGAGAAATCAGGAAAAGTAATCAGTGTTCTGGCTAAAGAAGGAGACTACGTAAGAGTGGGGCAAACTTTATTAACAATGAGAGGAGATGTTATCAATGTTGATGCTCAGACTGCAGAAGCGGCTTATCAAAATGCAAAATCAGATTACATCAGATATGAAAATGCTTTTAAAACCGGAGGAGTTACCAAGCAGCAGGTAGACCAGGCAAAACTGGCTTTAACTAATGCACAGTCGCATTTGACACAAGCAAAAATCAATGTTGGTGATACCAGAGTAAAAGCTCCAATTAGCGGTTTTATCAATAAAAAATACATCGAGCCGGGATCTATCTTAACCGGAATGCCTGCAACAGCATTGTTTGATATTGTTAACGTTTCTAAATTAAAATTAGTAGTTACCGTAAACGAAAATCAGGTAGCGAGTTTAAAAACAGGAGATCATATTAACGTAACAGCAAGTGTTTATCCGGATAAAAACTTCTCTGGAAAAATTACTTTCATTGCTGCAAAAGCGGATGAATCTTTGAACTTCCCGGTTGAAATCGAAATTACAAATAACGTAAACAACGACCTGAAAGCTGGTATGTACGGAACTGCAAACTTTGCATCGAAACAACAAAAACAACACCTTATGGTTGTACCTAGAAATGCATTCGTAGGAAGTGTGAGCAGTAACCAAATTTTCGTAGTAGAAAAAGGTATTGCAAAATTAAGAAAAGTAACTGCCGGAAGAATTTTGGGTGATAAAGTAGAAATCATCAACGGATTAACTGATGGAGAAACTGTAATTGTAACGGGTCAAATCAACCTGCAAGACGGTAACACAGTAGAAATTATTAAATAATTATTGGCTTTAAGCCTTAAGCAATACGCTTTAAGCCGTTTAACAAGAGCCTAAAGCCTATAGCTTACAGCCTATAGCATAAAGCAAAATATATGAAATTAGCCGAAATATCCATCACACGTCCGTCGTTGGTAATTGTACTCTTTACAATTCTGACATTAGGTGGACTGTTCAGCTACAGCCAGTTAGGTTATGAGCTGATCCCAAAATTTGAACAAAACGTTATTACCATTTCTACCATATACCCGGGAGCTTCTCCAAGTGAGGTAGAAAATACAGTAACCAAGAAAATTGAAGATGCGATCGCATCCTTAGAGAACGTTAAGAAAATTGACTCGAAATCGTACGAGAGTTTATCCATCGTTTCGATTACACTAACATCTGAAGCAAAAGTCGATTTCTCTCTGAATGATGCACAGCGAAAAATAAACGCGATTATTAGTGATTTACCGGAAGACGTAAAAACACCGGCACTAACGAAATTCTCGCTAAGTGATTTACCCATCATGACACTTGGTGCCAACGGAAAAATGGATGAGGCAGAATTTTATGACTTAATTGACAAAAAAATTGCTCCTATCTTATCCCGTGTACAAGGTGTGGCTCAGGTAAATATTATTGGTGGTTCAGAGCGTGAAATTCAGGTAAACCTTGACGCTTTAAAAATGCAGGGTTACGGACTATCTGTTCCGCAGGTGCAACAAAACATTTTGACTTCGAATCTGGATTTCCCCACAGGAAACATCCAGACTCGTGATCAAAAAATATTAATTCGTTTAGCAGGTAAATACAAAAGTGTTGAAGAATTAAGAAACCTGGTAGTTTCTTCTCAAAACGGAATTCAGGTTCGTTTAAAAGATATTGCCGATGTACAGGATACTCAAAAGATTGCTGAAAAAATATCACGTGTAGATCAGAAAAGTGCGATCGTTTTGCAAATTGTAAAGCAATCAGATGCAAATGCGGTTGCGGTAAGTGAGCATTTATTAAAGACAATTGCTACTCTTGAAAAAGATTATAAAGTAAACCAGTTAAAACTGGAAGTAGCAAAGGATAGTACCGTTTTTACTTTAGAGGCGGCAGACTCTGTAGTACACGATTTATTAATTGCGGTAGTACTGGTAGCTTTCGTAATGTTGTTCTTCCTTCATAGTATCAGAAACTCGCTGATTGTAATGGTGTCGATTCCGGCCTCTTTGATTGCTACTTTTATCGGTATTTATTTAATGGGATATACTCTGAACTTAATGAGTTTATTAGGATTATCTCTTGTAGTTGGTATTCTGGTGGATGATGCGATTGTGGTACTGGAGAACATCTACAGACACATGGAAATGGGTAAAAGCCGAATTCGTGCTTCGTATGACGGAACAGCCGAAATTGGAGGAACTGTAACTTCGATTACCTTAGTAATTGTGGTGGTATTCCTTCCAATTGCGATGAGCTCCGGATTAGTATCGAATATCATTACACAATTCTGTGTGACGGTAATCATTTCAACGATGTTGTCGCTTTTAGCTTCTTTTACCATCATTCCTTGGTTGTCTTCTCGTTATGGTAAATTAGAGCATATTGAAGGAAAGAATTTATTTGGAAGAATCATTCTTGGCTTCGAAAGTTATTTAACACGTTTTACGGACTGGGTTTCTCATTTATTAACCTGGTGTCTGGATCATTATATAAAAACATTTGCAGTAGTAATTGTATTGTTCTTTGCTTCAACAGTTGGTTTAATGGCAGGGGGGTTCATCGGAGGAGAGTTCTTTGCTTCTTCTGATAGTGGGGAGTTCTTAGTTCAAATCGAAATGCCGAAAGACGCTTCGTTAGAGCAAACCAACTTCATGACTCAGAAAGCAGAAGCTTATTTGAAAGGACAAGAATATGTTCACAGCCAGATTACAACGGTAGGACAAACCAGTGAAGGTTTTGGAGCATCACAGGCAACGGCTTACAAAGCGGAGATCGACGTAAAAATGATCGAACAAAAAGACCGTACCGACGATGCTAACGTTTATGCAGCAAAAATCAAACGAAAGTTAGAAAAAGTATTAGTTGGTGCTAAAGTAAAAACCGTTCCGGTAGGTATCCTAGGAACAGCCGAAGATGCTACATTAGGATTGATCGTAACAGGTCCGTCAACAGAAAGTGCTATGGCATTTGCTAAATTGGCAGAAGCAGAATTACGTACGATTCCGGGAACAACAGAGATTAAATTAACGGTTGAGGACGGAAACCCGGAGATCAACGTTAAAGTAGATCGTGATAAAATGGCAGCGTTGGGTTTAACACTTCAAACCGTTGGTTTAACCATGCAGACTGCTTTTAGTGGAAATACAGACGGTAAATACAGAGCTGGTGAATACGAATACGATATCAACATCAGATACAATGCCTTCGACAGAAAAAGTATTACTGACGTTAGTAACCTGATTTTTGTTAATGCAGCTGGTCAACAAATTAAATTGTCGCAGTTTGCAGACATTACAGAAGGTTCAGGACCTAGCCAGTTAGAGCGAAGAGACAAATCGGCTTCGGTAACGGTTAAAGGACAAAACGTTGGAGTACCATCAGGAACAATTGTTCAGCAATGGCAAGTGAAATTAGACAAATTGAAAAAACCAGCCGGTGTAAACTACATCTGGGGTGGTGACCAGGAGAACCAATCAGAAGGATTTGGTACTTTAGGAATCGCTTTATTGGCCGCTATTATCTTGGTTTACTTGGTAATGGTTGGACTTTATGACAGTTTTGTTCACCCGTTTGTCGTGTTATTTGCTATCCCGCTTTCGTTTATCGGTGCGATGTTAGCCTTGGCTTTGACCAACAACTCATTGAACATCTTTACGATTTTGGGGATCATCATGTTGATCGGTCTGGTGTGTAAGAATGCGATCATGTTGGTCGATTATACGAACCAGAGAAGAGCGGCAGGGGAATCCATTCGTACCGCATTAATCCAGGCCAACCACGCTCGTTTGCGTCCAATTTTGATGACCACTATTGCGATGGTATTCGGTATGTTCCCAATTGCATTAGCATCAGGAGCAGGAGCTGAGTGGAAAAACGGTTTGGCATGGGTAATTATCGGAGGATTGATTTCGTCTTTATTCCTTACCTTAATTGTGGTTCCGGTTATTTATAATATCATGGAGAAAATTATTTATAAATTCTCTAAAGGAGAAAAAATCAACTACGAAGCTGAAATGTTCGCGGATTATACGCCAACAGAATTAAGTGAAGATGGTTTTAATCCTAAACATACCCATTAATAGTTTTGATTTTTAATAGCGAAATTCTATAGCCCGAACTTGGAATTTCAATGAAAGATCCCAGATTCCTTTACTAAAATTGGAATTTGGGATTTTTTATGGTTTAAGAGCTGTTAGCTGTTGATAAAAAATTGATCAGGGAGAACGTTCATAAAAAAATCTTTTGGATGTGATTCAAAAAAAATTTTTCAGCACATAGAAACATAGATTTTTAACAAACGATAAAGAATACTTAAAAGAAATACATTTCTTTCATTCCGATGCATCGGGAAGTTTTATTTGAAGTGAAATGCCTAGTTTTCAATTAAAAAAAGCTATGTTTCTATGTGTTAAAAAAAGTTAGCCCCAACGGTTTAAATAAGAACTTTTTTGATGTGCTGGTTTTCTATAGCCGAGTGTATTTTAGTTGAGATCTCGTTATAATCGGGGTTGTAGTTGTCCCATATTTTCCAGACATCGTCTCTTTTTTTAATGAAATAAGTCTGTCTGTTCACCTTATTCAGTACAATTGTAGTAACGTCATTTTCGTTTTTCCATTCCAGATTCCAAAACTCCTTCACCGTAAGAATTGCGATATTTTCTTCCAGACTTGAAATCTTAAAATCATAAAGCTCAAAATTAGACCGATTATCTTCACAGTTTAAATGATATTTTAAAGTCGAATAATTTTCAAAAAGATCCTTGATCCTTTTTGCAAAAGGTCCTTCTTTGAATACAAAATCGCATAATCCCTCCATACTAACGACTGGTAATTTTTGTAAAGAATTAAACTCTTCCTGACAATAATCGCTAATCAGTTTTTCAAAAAAGGCACCCGATTCCATTTTATTTTCAGACTGTAAAGTTTTTACAGCGTCTGTCGCTTCATCGTTCAGAAAATGGTTTAAAGAAGGATAGCCGATAAAAATAGCCAGTTTGTCCAGACTCTTTAAAAACCGCAAATCAGAGTTTTTGGTTTTAGAAGAGTCATTGGTGAAAATCCTTTGCAAGGTCATGCTCGAGATCGAACATCCAAGCTCATTTCTTTTGGAGCCCTGCATAAATTCCGATTTCTCTAAAACATCAGAGATTATTTCCGAAAGGATAATGTAGTGCGCTCTTTTCCAATCTGTAACACCAGAGAGCGTACTGTTTTGTATGATTGGATGTGATTGTATGCCCTTTATTAATTTTTCTATTATGATTTCCATAGGCGAATTTTTTAATAATTGACGTTCGTTTTGACGATAATTAAATACAATTCCTGTTAATTAAATCCTGATTATAGATTTGTGTGTAAGATAAGTTATTGTTGTGATCTTTTTAGTGTTAATGTTCTGCTAAAATTAATAATAAATTCGTTAAATAATTTAACAAATTAAAAATTAACAACAAAACCCAAAAGAATTATGAAAAAACTATTTACCAAATTTTCGATTAAAAAACTGGCACTTGTACTGCTGGCATTGCTTGCCTTATACTCTTGTGAGAAAGGAAATGACCAGGCTGATGCCGTTGCTCAGGACAAATTAATGGACGGTAATGTCGATCTTTTAGACAAAGGAAGATACGGACTTGCTCAGATGCCGGATGCCTATTTAAAAAGTATTGAATTTTTAACTCCCGTTGATTATCGTGCGAGAATTGCGGAGTTACGACCAGATTTAGTGACAAGCACGCAAAAAATGTCTTTGACGGCTAAAGTTGCGGCCGCAAAAAACTTACCGACTCCACCGGTTGGAGATCAGGGAAGCGAAGGTTCCTGCGTAGGCTGGGGAGTGGGTTATGCGGCACACAGTATTGCCCGGTACCTTAATAATTCAGTACATCAAAGCAATTGGAGCGGGGCTTCAAGAAGTGCGGCTTATATTTACAATCAGATAAAACTGGGGAATTGCGGAGCAGGTTCTTACCCGAATGATGCCATGAATTTGATCAAAAATCAGGGAGAATGTTCAGAGGCTCAAATGCCTTACATTGCCGGAGGATGTAATACTCAGCCTTCAGCTCAGCAAAAAACGTGGGCTGCCGCCAGAAAAACGGGAGGATGGTTTAATGTGAATCCAAGAAGTACAGCTGATATCAAGTATTATCTGAATCAAAATTATGCTGTTGCAGTGTGTTTTGATGTCAATCAGAGTTTTTATGATATCCGTAATAACAACCATGTTTGGTCCAGTCTTTACGGCAGCAGACAAGGAGGTCACTGTGTTTGTATCATAGGATATGACGATGCTACCGGACTTTTTAAAGTACAAAATTCCTGGGGAGCAGGTTGGGGACGCAGCGGGTTCTTTTATGTAACGTACAACAATATTGCTAACGGTGCTTTCAATTGGGCAGGATGTATTATTCCAAATCCCGGAGCGAATTCTTAACGGTACAATTAATTCAAGCCATTGGTTGTAATCGATTTAAACACATAGGAACATAGATGTAGTTGTCTCAAAAAGGCGCTTCACTAATTTTTAAAAATACATCAGCTATGTGAGAGAAAAATATTTCTCTGTAGTATTCTTTTTAGGCGAAATGACTATGTTTCTATGTGTTGAATATTATTTTTTTTGAATTGCACTTAATGGGATAACTCAATTAAAAAAGGAGACGGTCTAAATCAGACAGTCTCCTTTTGTTTTATAGAAAGTGATGAGCTTTTGGTGGTTTTATTTCTTCACTATTTTAATGGTTTTGATTTGTCCTTCAGCTTTTACTTTAAGGAAATAAAATCCTGTAGCCACATTGGATAAATCAATTTCAGATTGTGTATGGTTTATGCTCTTCGTTAAAATAGTCTTTCCGGAAACCGAGATTAATTCAATTTCATCAATAACCGAAGGGTTCTGTATCGATAAGTTGTGTTGAACTGGATTTGGATAAAATCTGAAATCCTGCAGCACAAAATCAGGTGTCGCAAGCGATCCGTTTACTTTTGCCGTAACGGCAAGACGTTCCGTACTTTCGATTCCGTCTATGGTTTGAGAGGCATAATACGTAACGCCGTCCACTAAAATAGTGTTCGGTGGCAAAGGAGTTTCTGAAGTTTTACTTGTTTTACCTGTTGAAAGGCCTTTAGTGCTGTACCATTTTATGTTCTGACCTTCAATAACAAGATCTCCTAAAGTTTGGCCTGGTTTAAAATCGATTGTTATTGTTTTTTTTCCGCCTATTAAAGGTGCAGGAGGATCTATGGTAACATGAATTAATGCAATACATCCCATAGCGTCTCTTGCAGACACCTGATACATCCCGTAGTTGAAAACTGTAAAAGTGTTGCTTGACTGAAAAGTGTTTAAATCTAATGAATATTGATACGGTGCAGTGCCACCGGTTGCGGTAACAGTTATATTTTGATTGTCGATTGTTGCCGAAATCGCTATAGGAATTGGTGCTTGCAGTATTAAATTGATTGTTTCTGTACAATTATTAGTATCTCTTACAGTTATGGCGTAAACACCCGCATTTAAATTCATAAAGTTATTGCTTGTCTGGTAAGGACTTCCATTTATGGAATATGTATATGGTGCTTGTCCACCTATAGCATTTGCCATGATTGCTCCGTTTGAAACGCAGGATACTGAGGAAGTAACTACTGCAGTAAGATGTAATGGATTTGGAGCTACAATCGTTGTTACAAAAGTATAGATAGCATTATTAGCATCACGCACTTTTATGCTATAGCTGCCCGGAGAAACTGTAAAAGTATTGGAGAGGTTATAAGTTACACCATTATCCATTGAATATTGATAAGGAAAGACACCTCCCGATGCCGTTACGGTTATTGTTCCCATTGGATTATTACAACCTGGCTGAATAACAGTAGCCACAGCTAAAAGCGGATAAGGAGCCGAAATGGTTACCTGATTTTGTAACGAAGAACAGCCTTTAGCATCTTTAACAATCACACTATAAGTTCCGGGAGCAAGATTATTAAAGGTATTTGCGCTTTGCGCCGGAACTATGATTGTATTATTGCTGTTCAAAAGGGTGTAAGTATAAGGAGCTGTACCTCCAGTCGCATTTACGATTAGAGCTCCGTCGTTACTGGTTGCAGTTGTTGCATTTATAATGATTAATGTACTATCAGGAGTAGTACGGGGGGCTATCGTAGCGTTTACTGCTGCGATACAGCCATTGCTGTCTTTGGCCTTTAAGGTATATGTCCCGGGAGTTAAAGTGAAAGTATTCGATGCTAAAAATGTATTAGATTCGTTAAAAGAATAGGTGTAAGGCGGTTGTCCTCCGATTGCTGTAATGGTTGCAATATCAAAATCATTACAATTTTGAGCCTGATTAATGGCTACATTTGCCACGAAAGAAACCGGTGCTTCTATAGTGAATACGGTACTAAAGCTGCATCCATTTGCATCTCTGACTTCCAGAATATAATTTCCTGGATTTACACCCGTATAGAAAGAACTAGATTGAAAAGGAAGACCGTTTAAGGAATATTGATACGGAACTGTACCGCCAACGGCATTAATAACTACATCACTTACAAGGGAATAGCAATTTGTAATGGGCGTATGAGCGACAGTCGCTGTTAAAGGAACAGGCTGTTCCAGCGTTATAGCATTTACAAGTGCAGTACAATTTAAAGTATCTTTTACCAGAATAGAATAAGTACCTGCAATTAAATTAGTAAAAACGGGATTGGAAGTATAGGTAACTCCATTGTCTATCGAATATTGATAAGATCCGTTACCACCTGAAGCGATAACATCTATAGTGCCATTACTAAGGCAGTCTATTGTTTTGGTAATGGCAGCTGTAGCAGTTAAAGGGTTTGCAGGACTTATAACAGCAGTTATAGAAGCTGTAGTAGCTTGTGAATCTTTAACTTTTATGAGATAACTTCCTGCAATAAGATTACTAAAAACATTTGAAGAAGTATAACTATTCCCGTTGTCTATGGAATATTCATAAGGTGGCGTTCCTCCGGTTGCAGTAACAATAATTGTTCCGTTAGAATTATTACAGTCCATAGGAGTTATTTCAGCTGAAGCGGAAAGAACAGGTGACGGAGAAATTTCTAAATAATCTGATTGAAAATAACAGCCGTTTGCATCGATAGTTCGAACCTTATAAATTCGTGCAGGCAGATTATTAAAAGTATTAGAGTTCTGAGGATCTACCACAACTACATTATTACTTTCTAAAGAGTACCTGTAAGGCGGTGTTCCACCTGTTGCCAATGCAGTAATCGAGTTACCATTAACAGCAAGTGTTGTTTGTATTAAAGTAGGTTCTGATAATGTGACAGATACAATAGCCTGGCAGCCATTTTTGTCTAAAACCTTTATGGTGTGAGTTCCCGAGTGAACATTTTTAAAAGTATCACTAGTCTGAAATGGGCCGTTGTCAAGAGCGTAGGTATAAGGGGACTGTCCCTGAGTTACATTTGCTTTTATTATACCATCAGCAGAACTATTACAACTTATTTGTGAGACAATTTCAGCTGAAACCAATACTGGTTTTGCACCAGATATAGTAATCAGAGCGCTAGTCCTGGAACCATTTGAATCCCGAACCGTTACGCCATAGCTCCCGGCATTTAAATTAGAAAAGACATTTGAATCTATAAACTTCTCCGGATTAGACATGGAATACTGATAAGGAGCTGAGCCTCCGTTTGGTGTTACCGTTAAAGTAGCTTTTGAATCCGTACAGGTTATAAGAGTCGAAGTAGCGCTTGCCGTAAATGGAATCGATTCGGAAATAATGATATTTGAGAATAGAACTTGGCCGCCTTTTGCGTCTGATACGATTATGTCGTAGGAACCATTGATCAGGTTTGTAAATACATTTGACTGAGTTGTAGTTAATGGAAATCCCGAAGACTTCTGAAGCATATAATTATAAGGTGTGATACCCCCACTGGTAGTAATGGTAACGGTACCTTTGTCGACCACATAAGAAGAAACAAGCGGGGTAGGCTCTACTACTGTTATAGGAATACTTACCGTACATTTATTAGGGTCTTTTATAGAAATAGTGTGATTACCATAAGTTACCATTCCAAAAATTCTCGAATCCTGATAACTACCTCCATCAAGGGCGTATTGATATTTTCCATAACCTCCGCTTGCATTAACGGTTACAGTTCTGTAAAAATAGGTAATTTCGGCAGTTATCGGAGCAGGATCTTCTAATAGTACTGTTGTCGAAACAATACAGCCGTTAGCATCTTTTGCAGATAAAGTGTAATTCCCTGCGGCCAAATTTTCAAATACGCTATAAGAAGTATAAGGTCCTCCGTTTATGGAATAAAAAACAGGCGATTTTCCGTTATTTGTCATTCCCGTAATTGAACCATTAGAGTCTCCATGACACAATATTCTTTGTTGTGTTGTCGTTATTTCGGGTATTTTTATTGGATTTATAGTGGCAGTTGCGGAAACTAAAGCATTTTGTGCATCAAGAACTTTTAAATTGTAAGTCCCCGCATTTAAATTAGAGAATACATTAGAATTACTATAAGTATTTCCATTATCCATTGAATATTGATAAGGAAAAGTTCCACCATTTGGAGTAATAGTAATCGTTCCGGTAGTAATGACGCACGTAATTGGAGTTACTGCTGCTGTCGTAGTAAGCGGTGTAGGTTCATTAAGGATATTAATTCCTTTTTGTGAAAGAATACACCCACGACTGTCTGTTACAATTGCTTCATACGATCCGGCTGCTAAACCTGTAAACGGATTAGTCGTCTTAGAAGGAATTAGTTTTCCATTGCTGTCTTTAAGGGAATAGTTATATGGGGCAGCACCACCGGAAACCATTAGATTTATTTTTCCCTCATTCGTAGCATTGCTGTCATTTGTTATAATTGGGTTTATAGTTATAGCAGGATTAATAAGAGGCATAGTTAAACTAAAAAAGATAGTACATCCGGTTGCATCCTTTATTTTTACCGTATAGTTTCCAACGCTTAAATTTTTGAAAACATCCATCGTTGTAAACTCATTTCCAATAGAATATAGGTAAGGAGCTTTTCCCCCTGTCCCGGTAACTTGAAAAGTACCGTCGTTTCCTCCCGAACATGTAACGCCTGTCCTGTAGTTAACCAACCATGACAATGGTTTTAAAGATTCTACCACTATTGTTTTTGAAGCGACACAGCCATTACCATCCCGAACATATACAGTCTGATTTCCGGGGCTTGGATTGATAACAGCATTGTTTTGCGTATAAGTAACTCCAAAATGTGAATATTCATAATTAGAATTCCCCCCACTTCCTGAAATGACTATTCTTGGAACACAATTTACATATTCAACTTTTGCTTCAGCCGTTAAGAGGGGAGGTTCTGTGATCTGAACAACTTGAGTCATCGAAGTACAGCCTAAGGCATCTTTTAGGGTTATCGTATGAGGGCCAGGTGACAAATTGGTAAAGGTACCTACAGGATTACCAGTATAAACCGTAAAAGGACCTCTATCCAGACTATAAGTGTAAGGTGCTTTACCTCCTGATGGCAAGATAGTTATGATGCCATTATTTTGTCCGAAACAGCTGATAGCTGTTGTAAGAGGAGTAAAGTTTATCTGATCATATACTTTTATATTAAAGTAATTAGTCGTTACACTTCCATTGTTATCTATTCTGGCGTAAATAGTTCTGGAACTTTCTGCACTGGTATAATTTGCCGGATTTGCAATAGTATTTAAGTTGTCAGTTGCATCTGCAAGGCTTAAATGATAACTAACCGTTGTTTCGGCAGGGTTTAAATTACCAATTAAAAGTGTTTTTTGAGTAGTTAAATTAAAGGAAGTATCCCCGTAACAATGCTCGATTTCACTGACCTGAGCATAAAAATAATTAGAAAACAGTAAAATAAAAAAAAGTAGAGTTTTTTTCATACGTATCGGTTTGTTAAAATAGGCAAACAAATATATACAAAAAAACGTACTAAAACTCTAGTGTTGAGATTTGGAATTTAAAATTTGTAATCGATTATTTCAAGTACAAATAATGATTGTAATAATCGATAATTGCTTTACCTTCAAGCAGAACATCGGCACCAATAATGCCATGAACCGGTTTTGCTTTGTAAGATTCCAGAGCTTCATTGACATGGGAGAGATCAAAAATTACCAGACTAAAATCGTGGTTTTTCCAACTTCCAAGCTGTAGGCGATTGTGCTTTGAAATTTGGGTTAACATTCCCGTTCCTCCGGCACCCGAAGCTTTAGTTTTAGACTTTTTTGCCGTCAGTTCAAAACGTTCAATACTTTCAAATCCTACACAGGAATTAGAGGCACCGGTATCTAAAATAAAATTTCCCGAAACACCGTTGATTTTTGCCTTAATCGATAAATGCTGCGTTTTGGTGACCTTGAATTTTATTTTTCTGTATTTCTCTTTTTTGAGAACCTCGTGAAGATTTTCCATTTTCGATTGTGATTGAAAACCAAAAATAAACCAATTACCCCCAATAAACTAATGATATAAAAGATATAATTTGTCGGTTGTTTCTCTGTTTGGATAGCACCATAGTATACAAATGAACTCCAGTAATACGGAGATTTTTTAGCATTCGAAATGGACTTGTCCTCTAAAAAAGCACGTTTTGCATTCGTATTGGCCTCCGCATAGGATTGCCCTTTTTTGATGTTTTCATAAAAATCAGTCATAAAAACAGAGGTCGTGTAATCATTCACTTTCCATAACGAAAACAATAAATTCTGAGCTCCTGCAAATTGAAATCCTCTGGCCACGCTCATGGCACCTTCGCCTTTGTACAATTTACCGATTCCGGTTTCGCAGGCGCTCAAAACTACTAAATCAGGATTGACATTCAGATGGTATAATTCAGAATATAAAATTTCCTGATCGTAAAATTTAATGCTCGCAGGAGTTTCAATATCACCCGAAGAAGCGTGAGTGCTCAAATGTAAAATCGAATAATGGTTTGCATCATTCTTGAAATTAGAGAAAGTAGCTTTTGAATTTTCCAGATATTTTCCTTTAAAATTACTTCTAATGGCCTCTAGTTCCTTTTTAGAGTAATCCAATTCAAAAGAAGTATTTTCGAAAACCGGGAAAACGCCCAAAATAGTATTTTCTGAATTTGAAACGGGCTTAGGGTTAAGATACAGGTTTGCTGAAGTAGCATAAGTAATCCTGAAATCATTCAGTAAATAATACATCTTGGCAAAATTGGTGGTTTTTGAGTCATTTGTAATCAAAGCCTCAAAAGGTAAGAAGTTTAAAATGCCATCGGGAACAATGATGAGGTTTTGGTAAATAGTATTTCGCGGCATTTGCAATAAATCATATACTTTTTTACCATAGTAGCTGTATCCCGAAATATCGTTTGTAATAGCAGCTGAGGTATTAAAATAGTTTATAAATTTTACAATATTCAGCATGGCTGTATGTGCCGTGTAGAGACGATTGAGACTGATTCGGCTGTTCTGCAAGGTGAAATAATACAAATTTTCTGCTCCCATAAAGTAGTAAACCATAACCGCTTTGTCTTTTTCCAATTTCGAAAATAAGGTTTTTAGGTCAGTGATTTCAGGAAGTAAATCCGGGTTTTTAGATTGAATTTGCTTTAGAGAGAGCATCACTTCGTTCTGTTTTTGGATTGCTCTGTTGATGGTTGCAATATTGGCCAGACTGCCCTTTTGCTGTTCTTTTACAATAACATTGTTTAAATTTTGAAGCTGCTGTAAAAGTGATTTCTCCTCTGTTGTTGCCTTTTTGATATTCGATTGATAACTTTTTAAAACCCCGGATTTTGTTTTTTCGGCCAATTGAAAAGCCTTTTCCAGATATTCCGTTTTGTTTTCTTTTTGAAACAAACGATCATAAATCAAAAGGCATTTTTCGGTACGATTTCGGGAACGAATCTGGTTGATTATCCTGGAGTTTTCGTAAAGAGTAGTGTTCATCAATATTTCTTCGATATGAAGCGAAAGTTCGTAAGATTCTAATGCTTTTTTAAGCTGATTTTGACTCAGGAAAAGCTGAGCCTGTAAATCGAGGGCATCGATTAAAACCGTTTCGGCATACAATTGATTTTGATTTGGAAGAACATCCTGTGGCGTATAATTTGCGATTAAAAGTTTAAAAACGGCTTTAAGCTGTTTCGTGCTTTCAGCATATTTTCCTTCATCAAAAAGCAATAAGGCTTTTTCATAGTACAGCTTTGCTATTTTTCGGGTTTGTACATGAGGTGTTTGCAGTAGAAGCTTTTCTGCTTTCGCTAAATAAGAATTGGAAGCTTCAAATTGATGTCTTTGCCGATTTAGCATCGCCAGATTCCGGTAAGAATTAGACAAAGTCTCAGATTGATTTTTCTCGCTTTTCAAATAATTTACAGACGACTCAAAAGTGTTTTCAATTTTCTGATACAGTTCAGGACGCATTAAATCTCCAGTGAAACTTAGCAAGTAATTATTACCCAGATTATTTAGTGCGATTCCTTTCTGAGTATTAGACAGTTTCTCCGTTTTTAGGATTTGTTCCAATAAATCAATGGCCGGATTGAATTTGCCCGAGCTCTGATATACATTGGATAAATTTAGAATTGCAGCAAATTTTTGCTTTTGGGCATCCGGATAATTAGGAGTAGTGTTGACAATAAAGAAATACTGTTTTATGGTGTTTTCTGCGCTGTCGTAATCGCCCAAAACGGTATATAAATTGCCTAAGGGTTTCAGGCAGTATTCGATAATATCGTAATCTGAAAGTTTGTTTTTCTGATAAATCTGCCAGGCTTTTTCATAACTCGCAACGGCCTTTTCAGCTTTCCCAAATTGATTTTCATAATACGCTTTATTGCAGTTTAAAACCACAATAGCCAGTAATTCGTCTTTGGTTTTGGACTTCGGATTTTTCCAGAACACAGATTCTGTATTAGTGAGATCTTGTAACGTTTTGGGGGAAGGATTGGCAATAAAAGAGTCAATTGCCGTATATATTTGATCTTCCTGATTCTGTCCAAACAGAAAAAGAGTTGAGAAGAAAAATATGTAGCAGTATCGTTTTATCATTGTTTAAAATTTTCGCCACGAATTCACGAATTCTGGTCTTTTCTCAGAAATTCACAAAGAAGGTTTGCCACGAATTCACAAATTCTCAAGATTTTTTATTTGTTACTTTCTTTGATGCTTTATGTGTTTGTAAAAATTCGTGAATTCGTGGCAAAAAAAACTCAGTGTGTCTCCGTGAAAATTCTCTGTGCATCTCCGTGGCATAACTCCTAAAATATTCAAATTTAAAAAAAGGAAAATTAAAATATGTAAGCGATGTAGTATTACGAGTGTCCGTCTGAGCGAAGTCGAAGACCTTTATTGTCAGGAAGCCTTCGACTTCGCTCAGGGTGACATTCAGTGACGAACAAAAAACATTTAAAATTTCCAGATTCCATATTTTTGATAGCTTTTTTGTTTCACAAAATTTTCTCAGAGATTCGCAAAGAAGGTTAGCCACGAATTCACACGATTTTTTATTTGTTACTCCCTTTGATACGTTGTGTATTTGTGAAAATTTGTGGATTCGTGGAAAAAAAACTTAGTGTATCTCTGTGACAATCCTCTGTGACAATCCTCTGTGTACCTCCGTGGCATAACTCCTAAAACTTCCAGATTCCATAAAACTGAAAATAGTTGAAATTCTGTTCAAAATTAATCACATAACGTGCCCCAAAACTCGGTCCGATTCTGGCAAACCCGACTGTTAAATCGAATAGAACCCCCGTTTTTAAATTCCCAAAACCGTTCTTTATCGAATTGGATTCCGATCGGGTACTGATTAGAAACTGATCATTTCCACCTTCAAAGTTTTCCACTTTTTTCGTTTGATTCTGTTCTGATGAAACATCAAAATTGGCCTGGATTCCAGCTCCCACTCCGATATAATTGTTAAGGTTATACCGAATCAAAACCGGGATTTCCCAGTTTACATTTTTGTTTTCGGTTATCGTGGTGGTACGTTGCAATTGCTTCACGCCATTGGCACCAGCCACAGTCTGATCGATCACTGTTCGGCCGCTTTCGTATTTGTTCAGGGCGTTAATCCATTCTGCCTGCCAATAAAAACGATACGATTTAAAAGGCGAAATGGTCGCCCCAACAAAATAACTCGTCGATTTTTGCAGATCAGGATACAAATTATAACCTGCCTTCGCTCCAATTGAAATTCCGGGAAGGAATCGGGTTGTGGCGTAGTTGGTAATGATGGGCTCGTTTTTATCAAAAATAATAGCAGTTCGGCTTCGGGTTTTTACTTTATGAAAGTCCTCACCAAACTTCATCGAATACTTTACAAAACCCTTTGTACTGTCTTTTTCATGTACATTTTTCTGTTCGCTTCCGGGTAAGTAAATGTTTTTGAAGGTAAAAAAGATTTGATTCTTTTTGATAATGGTATCCAGGCAGCTTGTTGTTGGAACTTCATTTTTTGGACAGATGGGGCATTTGGGGTATAGGTCTTCAATCTGGAAGGTTTTTTTGTCGAACATATCCGGAATATCCGTTTCAAGTCTAATCATTCGGGCAGGGCCTTCACCGTTGTTTTGAAAACGTGTTTTAAAATTTACTCTTTTAAAACGAACCAGTCTGTAATTCATAAAACGCCCGTTGGATCCCATTTTGTTAGGATCGTGAGACGTTACGATTTCCATTTCCAGATTCTTGATTTTATGATTTTTATAACTTCGGTTCGGAACAAAAATACCGCGCATGGTAACCGTTGCACTAGTATCTTTGATCATTTCGGGAGTCGTTTTAAAAGTATAAAAAACATTTCGGGTTTCATTGGGATTGGCATCGTCAAACTCTAAAACCGAAACATTATGATAGGTTTTATGGGCGTCGAGTAAGGAAGCATCCAGGTCTTCTTCGCTGGTTGTATTTCTGTATTTTTTGGGTTTAAAAGTGTTTTCAGCAGAAGCAGTATAATTTTTAGAATCGTCCAGATCTCCTACAGAGGCAACGGTTTTTTCCTTTACTTCACGTTCGCTGGCGTAGGTTCTGTAATCAACCAGTTCGAAATTATTATTCTTAAATTGCTTCTCGTTATAAAACAAATACAGTTTTCCGCTGGAGACATAATTCTCCAGATTCTGATAACTCACTACGACTACCATTTGCTGTTCCGGAATCGGGTCACAGTTTTTTAAAATAGCGAATCCGTTTTGATCGGCTATAGAAGCAATGTCTTTATAATTGGTGTCGGTAAGGTCATTTACGGCTACTTTTTTCGGACGTGTTGCCGGAGGTTTTCCATTGTCGTAATTGTTGGTTACGGCAAGTCTGGTAGTATAGGTTCCTTTGTTTTTGTAGACATGTTTGGGTTCGGCTTCCTTGCTGTAATGTCCGTCACCGAGTTCCCACAAATAAGAATAACTGGGTTTTGGAGCACCGGCAATGGGAATCAAAGGCGGAGTTTCGGGTTTATAAGTAACCGCATTTCCATTCTGAATGAAAACAATATTGGCCCTTCGGGTTATGGTGTCTTTTACCTTCGTTTGTCCCATTGCAAGAATAGAAAATAGCATCAATAAAATAGACGATAGTGGTTTCATAACTAGAGGTTTTTAGCCCTGATGGGAGCGGCATCCTTTTGTCACGGGGTTCGGGACAAAAGATACAGCGGACAGCAGGATTAGCTTCTGAAAAGCATCAGAATTGATTTGAAAACTGGATTAAATGTAAAAAAAAGTGATGAGCAAATCATCACTTTTTCTTAAAAAGTATTTTGTAACTTACTGAATAGCATTGATTGCGGCTACCAATTGTGCTTCAGTTCCCACTGTTGTCTCCCCGAGTGTAAAGGTGTACACATCATTTGCAGCAACAGTTACTGCTTTAATCGCATATCGCCATTGGCCATTGTCTTCGGTTACAAAAATCACATGACATTTTAAGCCAATTGGAATTTGTCCGTAGTGCTCGCTAAACAATCCGGCAGGAGTATAAGTGTCTAATTTTGCAAGCGCATTAGTGCCTTCACCATCATAAGACAAATAAACCGCACTGTTGTTATTGTCATAACCATCAGGAGCATCAACCAAAAGAGTAGTCTTCGGTCTTGGGTCACTGTAAAAACGGTCAACATTTGTCCATCCAAAATTGCCAAAAGTCACAAAGTAATTGGTTCCTTCACCCTGAACGCCGCCTTTACCTCCGGTTCCGTCAGCATTTGGTTTAGGCTGTTCCCATGCCAGTTCCCCTTTCTCATCCATCTTACCGACCCATAAAGTCATAGCATTGTCGACACCATCTGTTAAAGCCGCAGGCACAATTAAATTCATAGAACAGGAACTTTTAAGTTCAACGCCACCCTGAGTAGCTCTGATGAAAAACTCTCCACCGGAAATCAATAGATTTTTCTTTCCGTCAGGCATAACCCCCATAGTAGGTTTGTTGGTAACCAACATCGTTCCTTTGTCAAAAAGTTCAATGTACTCAATTGCAACTGCCCCCGTTACCGCAACTCCATTTTTGGTAAGACAATCCCCGTTGATGCTTAGTTTTACTCCTTTGGCCGAAGTTACTGTTACCACGCCGGTTCCGGCAGTAATGGTAAAGTTTTGTGTGTTTTTTTTCACCCCTTGTTCACTTATGCTTTTAAAAGCAGTAGCCGAGGGTGGTAAAATAAGAGCATCGTCGCCGTCACTATTGTCGCAGCTTACAAAACTCATTGCCAGTAAAAATAAAAGTCCGATTTTTTTAAAATGTGTGTTCATGATTTCTAGTTTTTTATAAATCTGTCCTGATGATCAGGTGGTTTTCAGATTTCGGTTGTTAATTGTATTGGTATATCAATTTGGGTTTGATATTGTTACCCCTGTTTTTGTTTTTTCTGAGTTTATTCTGAAAGACACCTGTCTTCAAATAAATTGCCGTCTTCATCTACAGCAACAAGAATGCTTGTCTTTCGTGAAAGCGTTATTGTAAAATAGATCCATACTGTAATCCAGAGTCCGAATGTGATACAGGTCAGAAAGAGGTGCAGCGGATGATTGATTGCTTTTGGTTTTTTGGATAAAACCACATATGGAAGCTTTTCATTATGCTCCACAACCACAAATCCATTTCGTGTTTTGGCAGAAATCATCTGATGAAATTGATCCAAACTCTTTTCGTTTATAAATTGATAGGTTTCCATTTTCCTGATTTTTGATGGTTTTTAGATTCTTCTCTGAGACTATTTTAGGAGCTCTTTACTATTACATCAACTTGATTTGTTAATTGTTACCTTATGACATGAAATTTATTTCCAATTGTTTTTTAAATTAGCTACAAAATGATTCTTTATGGTTAAGAGTAAAATTCATCCCGATCAAATGTATATTGAAGGCATTGCTGCAAATAACTCTGCAGTCATTCAAAGCATTTACAAAAAATTCGTTCCCAAGGTGGTCATGTTTGTCATGAACAATTCCGGAGATAAGGAACATGCTCAGGATGTGGTTCAGGAAGTCATGATTTTACTTTTTAATCAGGCCAAAGCGAAGACATTGCAATTGACTTGTCCTTTTGACGCTTACTTTTTTTTATTGTGCAAAAGGAAATGGCTTAACGAACTTAAAAAAACATCCAATAAAGGGGTAACAATTAATGAGGATGCAGTATCTATGAATGAATCTGCTCTTGAATTAATTGGTCAAACCGAAGAATTTGATGAAAGACAACAGCTCTTTGATGTCATGTTTCAAAAATTGGGAGACAAATGTCAGGAGTTGTTAAAACTAAGTTTCACCACCAAAACCATGGAAGAAGTTGCAGCGAAACTCAATGTGACTTATGGGTATGTTCGTAAGAAAAAATCGTTGTGCGTAGGGCAATTGACACAGTGGATTCAGGAAGCCGGGAATTTTAAATCGTTAAAAAATAATTAGTCATGAACGAAGAACGTTACATATTATTCGATCAATATCTTCAGGGAGAAATGACTGTTGAGGAAAAAGATAGTTTTGAGAAACAATTGTCTGAGGATCATGAACTGGCTTCAGCCTTTGAAACTTTCAAAGAAGTGCAGTTGCAGCTCAAAAGTAAATTTGAACACGAAAGAGAGAGAGAAGCCTTTACGGCAAATCTGACGGAGATTTCAGAGAAACATTTCAATACAAATAAACCTAAAGTGGTTCAGATGCGCCCTTGGTATTTTGCAGCAGCGGCATCGATCGTTATTTTATTCGGATTGTTCTTTTTTGATTACAATCAGAATCCTGATTTTGAAGATTTTAATCATCCCGAAACCGCTTCTTTTGTCGAACGTGGGGATGCGGATGAAACGTTAAAACAAGCAGAAAAAGCATTCAACGAAAAGAATTATGAACTGGCAATTCCGTTTTTTGAAGAAATTTTAAAAGAGAATAAAACACCTGAAATACAATATTTTTATGGGGTTTCTTTACTGGAAGAAAGTGATTATAAAGAAGCAGAAGCAGTTTTTAATGAACTAAAATCAGGTTCTTCAGCTTACAAAGAAAAAGCCAAATGGAGTCTGGCACTGTCCAAATTAAAACAGAAAGATTACAATGCCTGCAGAGAAATCCTGCAGACCATTTCGCAGGATTATGAAAACTACGATGATGTTCAGGAGTTGCTGGACGAGTTAGATTGATTGTTTACTTAAAAGGGGAAAATTATTATACTTTCAAACCGGACAGGCTTTTAAAACCTGTCCGGTTTATTTATATAAAAAAGGTTTTTTACGTAAAGTCGTAAACAAATCCGGATTTTTAGTTTTACATTCGGCTGATTTTTTTTTTCAGAAAAATTTACCAAAAAACAATTTCAACCTAACCAGTTATTTACATGAACAAAATTACTTTAGTTCTACTTATTGTATGCACTCAAACGATCTTTGGCTCTGCCAAAATCACAGAAACCGAAAAACTTACTGCGACCTGCAAAGTTTGGGGATTCTTAAAATATTATCACCCAAAAATTGGCAGTGGACAAGTGAATTGGGATAGTCAGCTTTTAGAAAAATTACCATTAATAGAAAAAGCGCAAACTAAAGAAGAGTTTTCACTAATTCTCGAAAACTGGATTGATGATTTAGGAGAAGTTAAAATGGTTGCGCCAATTGTAATCCCAAAAGAGGTTGAATTCTTCGATAAAAATTTTGACTTAAGCTGGTTTAATAATAAGCTGTTTTCTAAAAAACTTTCCAAAAAATTGAAGTTTATCGAAAATAACAGATTTCAAAGCAATGAGGAATTTGATTATAATTTTGATAGTTTTAAATATCTGAAAAACTATTTCGATCTGGATTACACCAATAAAAGTTCTCGAATACTAATGTTGTTTGCCTATTGGAATGTGATAGAATATTATTTTCCCTATAAATATGTAATGGATCAAAAGTGGGATCTGAGTTTACAGCAGGTACTGCCACTTGTGCTTGAGGCTACAAAAGGAAATGAATTTTACATAGCACTTAAAAAACTGACAGCCAAGCTCAATGATAGTCATGTCGAAACAACAACGTACGGACCGGAAGTTGTCGGGAAAAGACCGGTTTACTTTCCTGCAACGGGTAGAATAATCGAAGAAAAGCTGGTTGTTACAGAGATATTAGGGGATAGTCTGGCTCAGGCAGACAATATAAAAATCGGAGATGTAATTACAAAAATAAAGGGTAAAACGATAAAAGAGTTAATTCAGGAGAATCAGGACTTAATCAGTGCTTCTAACGAGGCTAAGTTTTTAGATAAAGTTACGTTGCCTATTTTGAAAAGTTACGATGAAAATGTTGAGGTAGAATTTTTAAAAGACGGCCAGTACGAAACAAAATCAATGATTTGGTTTAATTACCATGATTCTCATCGAAATGAATTTAAAAAGGGAGCTATTAAAAAGAAAGAGAAGTTTAAACTGTTAGACAATAATATCGGTTATGTCGATATGGGCGTAATAAAGAATAGACATATTCCGGATATGATTGAAGCTCTGAAATCTACACAGGCAATTGTTTTTGATATGCGAAATTATCCCAATGAAACGTATGAATTAATCGCCAATTTTTTGAATCCTGCGGAAAAAAAATTCTGCGATTACACCATGCCCTATTTAAATTATCCGGGACGTTATACATGGAAAGAAGGGATAAAGTGCGGATTTGAAAATAAAGATAATTATAAAGGGAAAGTTGTAGTGTTGCTTAATGAGCAATCTATGAGTCAATCTGAATGGACAGCAATGTGTTTTCAAGCCGCAGGGAATACCATCATAATCGGAAGCCAGACCGCAGGAACAGATGGGAATGTATTTGATCTTGAATTTAAAGGATTTCATACCCGATATACCGGAATTGGGGTTTATTATACGGATCGACGTGAAACCCAGAGAATTGGGATTGTTCCGGACATTGAAGTCAAACCAACCATCAAAGGAATTCAGGAAGGTAAAGACGAAGTTTTGGATCGCGCATTACTGTTTGTTAAAACAGGGAAATAACTAACTATTTTATAATTATTCAAAACCTGTCGGGTTTACTTTTAGAAAAAATCCGTTTTTATCCGCGTTTTCGCGAAGTGAATCCGTAAAAATCCGCGTGCCATTTTTCCTCATTTTATTCAAATTGGGAAAGTTTTTAATATTATCGTAATTTTGGGCCATTAAAAATTATAACAATTGAATTTGAAGCCCATAATTACCGATACGCATACCCATTTATATTCTGAAGAATTTGATCAGGACCGCGACGAGATGATGCAGAGAGCTATAAATGCCGGAGTAACCCGTTTTTTTATTCCTGCGATTGATGCCGCTGCCACACAGTCGATGTACGATCTGGAACAAAATTATCCGGATTATGTATATTTAATGATGGGGTTGCATCCGACCTATGTGAAAGACAATTACGAAGAAGAGTTAAAACATGTAGAAACGGAGCTGGCCAAACGAAAGTTTTACGCTGTGGGTGAAATCGGAATCGATTTGTACTGGGATAAAACGCATCTAAAAGAGCAGCAAATTGCTTTTAAAAGACAAATTCAACTGGCAAAACAATACAAATTACCTATTGTAATTCACTGTCGTGAGGCTTTTGATGAAATTTTTGAAGTACTGGAAGAGGAAAAATCAGCGGATTTATTTGGAATTTTTCATTGCTTTTCAGGTACATACGAGCAGGCACTTCAGGCGCTGTCTTACAATATGAAGCTGGGAATTGGTGGAGTGGTAACTTTCAAGAACGGAAAAATCGATCAGTTTCTAAATCAGATCGATTTAAAACACATCGTTCTGGAAACCGATTCGCCTTATTTAGCTCCAATTCCATACCGTGGAAAGCGAAATGAAAGCAGTTATCTGGTAAATGTTATCGCCAAATTAGCCGATATATATGATGTTTCTGAGGCAGAAATTGCAGAGCGAACCACTCAGAATTCTAAAGACGTTTTTGGGATTTAACCCGTACCTTACAATAGTTTAATTTTTTTTTTGTTCTTTTGCCCACTTAATACCAATATAAATAATGCAGAGATTTGATGCCATTCGACCGTTTTATGATTCTGAAATAAATGAAGCACTTCATGATGTAGTCAATCATCCAATGATGAAAACCATGATGAACTTTACTTTTCCGGAAGTAGCAGATGAGGTTTGGAAAGAGCAGCTAAAAAAGACACATTCTATTCGTGATTTTCAATGCAACTTTATTTATAACACCATACAAAAAGTTTTAGAGAAAAGTTCTGAAGGTCTTACTACTTCAGGATTTGAAAAACTGGAAAAAAACACCTCTTACTTATTCATCTCTAATCACAGAGATATATTATTAGACACTACTTTATTAAATGTTTGTCTTTTTGAGCACGGATTAGTCATGACGGCCTCTGCCATTGGAGACAATCTGGTTAAAAAAGCATTCCTGAGTACTTTGGCAAAACTAAATCGAAACTTTTTGGTTCTAAGAGGTTTATCGCCAAGAGAAATGTTGCAGAGTTCTAAGTTATTATCGGAATATATCGGACAATTATTACTTCGTGAGAATCGTTCGGTTTGGATTGCACAGAGAGAAGGCCGTACCAAAGACGGAAACGATGAAACCAATCCGGGAGTTTTAAAAATGATCGGAATGGGATCTGATGAGCCTAATCTAATGGATTATTTTAAGAAATTAAAAATTGTTCCCGTGTCCATTTCATACGAATACGATCCAACAGATGTTCTGAAGATGCCACAGTTAATGGCCGAAGCCAATAATGAGGTTTATGTTAAAGACAAAAACGAAGATTTCATGAATATCCTGAGTGGTATCATGGGAACTAAAAAAAGAATACACATTTCGGTTGGAGATGTTTTAGATACAGAAATCGATCAGATTACAGCAGAGAATGACAATGCCAACAAACAAGTACAGGCTTTGGCTCAGGTTATTGACGATTCGGTTTTGAAAAATTATCAATTATGGCCAACTAATTTTATTGCTTACGATATTTTAAACGAGACCAATAAGTTTGCTCATCTGTACAAAGAAAGCGAAAAATCGTTGTTCGAGCGTCGTTTAGAAATGCGTATCGGAAGTGATAACCCAGTAACAAGACAAGGATTTTTGGCCATGTACGCTAATCCGGTTGTTAATAAATTAAAATATCAGGATGTCATCTAAACCAAAAATACTACTAATCTATACCGGTGGAACTATCGGTATGAGTAAAGATTTTGAGACAGGCGCGCTCAAAGCGTTCAACTTTGGTAAATTATTACAAAAGATACCTGAAATCAAACAATTGGACTGCGATATTGAAACGGTTTCGTTTGAAGAGCCGATTGATTCCTCGAATATGAATCCTCAAGAGTGGACGAAAATTGCCGCTATTATTGAGGAAAATTATATTGCTTACGACGGGTTTGTAGTACTTCATGGTTCAGATACCATGTCGTATTCTGCTTCGGCATTGAGTTTTATGTTGGAGAATTTGGCAAAACCAGTAGTGTTTACAGGTTCCCAGCTTCCGATAGGAGACTTGCGTACCGATGCTAAAGAAAACCTGATTACAGCCATTCAGATTGCTTCATTGCAGGAAAACGGAAAACCGGTAATCACGGAGGTTTGTTTGTATTTTGAATATAAACTGTACCGCGGTAACCGAACTTCAAAAGTAAATGCAGAACATTTCAGAGCATTTACAGCACCAAACTATCCGGAATTAGTAGAGTCAGGAGTTCATTTAAAGTTGAACACACATTTATTTCTTCCTGTAAAGACAGACGCGAAACTAATCGTTCATAAAGAAATGGACAATCATGTTGCAATCATCAAAATGTTCCCTGGAATGAGTGAAGTGGTTTTAGCTTCAATTCTGGCGATTAAAGATCTAAAGGGAATCGTTTTGGAAACCTACGGTTCCGGTAATGCGCCAACAGAAGACTGGTTTTTGGATTTGATTGAGAAAGCAATTCAGTCCGGATTACACATTGTTAACGTGACTCAATGTTCAGGTGGAAGCGTCAATATGGGACAATACGAAACCAGTACCGCTTTAAAATCTCTTGGAGTTATCTCCGGAAAGGACATTACCACGGAAGCAGCCATAACAAAATTAATGTATCTGCTGGGACAAAATATTCCGCAAACTGAATTTAAGGCAATTTTCGAAACAGCTTTACGCGGGGAGATTTCGCTATAAGATAAAAATCCAAATTATAAATTCCAGATTCCAATCGTTTGCTGATTATATCTTCATTTTGGAATTTGGAGCTTATCAATTTTTGTAGCGAACCTCACAAGTTCCAAACTCTTCTTCAGAACTTTGTTTTTTGTAGTACACATAAACAATTACCGAAATAATACACACAACACCCTGAATGGCAACAGTTTCTCGGGTTCCGATAATGTGCGAAACATATCCGATAATCAGACTTCCCACAGGAATCATTCCCTGATACGCCATCAGATAGTAACTAATACTTCTCGAACGCAGGTGCACAGGACTTTGTGTCTGAACGTAAATATTTATAGAGGAAGTTTGTGCCATCATTCCCAGGCCGCTCAGAGCCATGCAAATAAGCGCCACAGTGAGACTATTGGAATAGGCCAGTACGATAATGCTAAAACCTAATAATAAGCTCGCAGCGATCATTATTTTACCCATATTGTCTGCTTTTTTAAGATTGGCCAGATAAATGGCAGACAGTATTGAACCAATTCCGGCAGCACTTTCAAACCAACTGAAAGTCTGCGCGTTTCCGCTAAAAAGATCCTTGGCAAAAACAGGCATTAAAGTATTGAACGAAATCACAAACAAGCTGCTGCACATTAACATCAGTAGCATTTTGGCCATCTCACTTTCTTTTTTAATATAATCCAGACCTTCAAGAAAGTCGTCTACCATTCTCATTTTTTCGGTGGCTTTAATATGCGGTGTGATTTTCATCATCAATAAAGAAATCAGAACCGGAATGTAGCTTAAGAAGTTACCAATAAAACAAATGTCCTCACCATAATTGTGCAGAATAATTCCGGCTAAGGCAGGTCCGGCAATTCGGGCAAAATTATTCAGCGTAGAGTTTAAGGCGACTGCATTGGGTAAGTCCTCTTTATTGTCAACAATATCAATCATCATCGTTTGTCGGCAAGTCATGTCAAAAGAATTGATGATTCCCTGAATTAAACTCAAGGCCAGAATAAAGTTGATGTTGTATATTTTTAGATAAATTAACAGGGCCAAAGCACCTGCCTGAAGCATCGCCAAAGATTGCAATAGAATCATAGCGCGGTGTCTGTCGTAACGGCCAATAATACTTCCGGCCAAGGGAGCCAGGAACAAGGACGGGATCATGCTTAAAAATGTCGCTAATCCCAGTAAGAAAACCGAACCCGTAACACTGTAAATCATCCAGCTTACAGCTGTTTTTTGAAGCCAGGTTCCAATTACAGAAACAGATTGTCCGTAAAAGAACAACTTGAAGTTTTTAGATTTTAACGCTTTAAACATAATGCCTGATATTTTTTTACAAAGTTCGGGATTATGATTTCATTAGAAAAATTAATAATTTTACTTATAATAAGTAGTAAAACTTATCATTATGGAAATTTATCAATTGGAATATTTTATAAAAACCACTGAGGTACTTCATTTTACCAAAGCGGCCGAATTGTGTTTTGTAACCCAATCGGGCTTATCACAGCAAATAAAGAAACTCGAAGAAGAACTCGAAATGCCTTTGTTTAAAAGGATCGGTAAAAAAGTACAGCTTACTGAGGCTGGTGCTGTTTTCCTGATTCACGCCAAAAAAGTTATTGAGAATGTAGAAAACGGAAAACAGGCTATCGAAGATTTAAACGAAATGATTGGCGGTGAACTGCGAATTGGCGTAACCTATATCTTCGGACTTTTAATTTTGCCGGTTATCAATACGTTTGCCAAACAATATCCCAATCTGAAAATTGTCGTCGAATACGGCACGACAGAAGCTTTAGAACAAAAATTATTAACGAACGAATTAGACCTGGTTCTAGTGATTTCGTCACATGAAATAAATATTCCCGTTGAGAAAGTTCCTTTGTTTACGTCACAAATGGTATTGGTAGTTTCGAAAACACATTCTTTAGCGGCTTTAGACAAAATTGCATTTAAGAAAATAGAAGAAATTCCGCTTGTTTTGCCGGGAAAAGGGTCGAATTCGAGAGAATTTGTGGAAGAACTATTTGCTAAAAACAAAATGAGACCCAAGATTTCGATCGAACTAAACTCCATTCACGCCCTGCTGCAAATGGTGCAGGACAGTGACTGGGCTACTATAGTTGCCGAGAAAGCCCTAAAAGGCTGGGACGACCTCAAAGCCATTCAGATTACAGGAGTTCCCACAAAAAGAGAATCGTTTATGCTGACCCTTGGAGGCTACCAAAAAAAGGCCGTAAAACTGTTTATGGAAGAATTTCGAAAAAGTATGTAAACTAATATCCGATTTTGTTTTTCTAAGTCATTTTTTTTTATGTTATTTGCAGACCAATTTAGAAAGGTGTCCGAGTGGTTGAAGGAGCTAGCCTGGAAAGCTAGTATATGGGTAACTGTATCGAGGGTTCGAATCCCTTCCTTTCTGCAAATTTTTAACGTAAAGAATACCAAACCCCGAAACTTTTGTTTCGGGGTTTTTTATTAACTTTCTCCAATTATCAAATCAACATCAAAATAGCTGAGGATTAAAAAAAACTTTGGTTTCTTTTGTGCGCCGTTGAATATAAAAACACCTTTTTTAAATGGAAAAGCAGCAATTAATTTTTTACAATACTGTTGACGGAAAATCTAATGTAGTTCTTCTTGTAAAAGATGGAGATGTTTGGATGAATCAAACTCAATTGGCAGAACTTTTTGATACCTCCAAGCAAAATATAAGTTTACATGTTGTAAATATCTTAAAAGAGAAGGAGTTAGAGAAAAAATCAGTTGTCAAGGATTACTTGACAACTGCCTCTGATGGTAAGCAATACAATGTTATCTTTTATTCTTTGGCCATGATTTTGGCTATTGGTTTTAGGGTACGAAGCAAAAGAGGAACGCAGTTTAGACAATGGGCAAACCAAAACCTTCAGGAATACATGATTAAGGGTTTTGTCATAGATGATGAACGCCTTAAAAACCCAAACGGAAGGACGGATTATTTTGATGAATTACTCGAGCGAATTAGGGATATTCGGACTTCTGAAAAGAGATTTTATCAAAAAGTTCGAGATTTATTTACATTGAGTAGTGATTATGATACTACAGACAAGGCGACTCAAATGTTTTTTGCCGACACTCAAAATAAATTGCTTTACGCTATTACAGGAAAAACAGCTGCCGAAATAATTGTTTCGCGTGCCAATGCTGATGCTCCAAATATGGCACTTACGAACTGGAAAGGAAGTATTGTGCGTAAACAGGATATCTACATTGCAAAAAATTATCTTACTGTTGATGAGATAGACACACTGAATCGTTTTGTAGTGGTATTTCTTGAAACTGCTGAATTGAGAGCAAAAAACAGACAAGATATTACAATGGGCTTTTGGAAAACAAATGTTGATCGAATTATAGAATTTAATGATAAAGAAGTTTTAAGTCATAAAGGGAAAATAACGCATTTGCAAATGGAGGAAAAAGTAGATGCGATTTATGAAACATTCAATAAACATCGTAGACAGTTGGAAGCTGAGGAAGCAGATAAACAAGATCTTGAAGAATTAAAGCAATTAGAAAGCAAGCTTAAAAACAAATCAAACTAATTTTATTGCGAAAGAAGCTTTAGAGTTAAAATCGAGGTGTTCGAGTGGTTGAAGGAGCTAACCTGGAAAGCTAGTATAGGGGTAACTGTACTGAGGGTTCGAATCCCTTCCTTTCTGCAAAAAGAATTAAGAAACGCAATTTCGTGAAAATGAAATTGCATTTTTTTATTATATGCTTTTTTAAAACAGGGGTATATACTTGGTCAAAGTTTGTTTGAAGGTTATATATTGGTACGCAATCAAATATTTTATTTCGATTAGTATCTATCTTAAGATGACTGTTATACTATTTTTTAATTGAAGTTAGTTAGAAAAATCGATTTGCGAATAGATATTTTGATTTAAAGAAAATTAAGTCCACTAATATTAGAAAATCAAAATTAAAATTTATGGCTAAAAATGAGAGTGAGATAGAGTATTTAAACGCTGAGAGATTGAAACTTTGGGAGAGATTAACACAATTAGAAGAAGAGATCAGCAAAAAAACATCTGATTATGAGAAAGAGGCTAAACAATCCTCTAAAAAAGCTTCTGAATATAGGAACAGAAGTAATGATGCTAAAGATCAATCTATCAAAAATGCTGAAATTTCATTAGTTAAATTAGAAGAAATAAAAGGTTTTTCGTCCGAAATAGTATTGCTTAAAGAAGAATGCGAAAAGAATACGCAAAAAATAAGTGAATTTTATACAGATATTGAATCTAGGTCAAGTGTTATTGAGGAACATCTTTCGACTTTAGAAGAAAATTTTGAAAACAATAATTCATTTGTTGAGAAGTTAGAGACATTCGAAGATCATTTTGAAAAAAGTAACGAGATTTACGGTAAAATTGAAGTTTTACAGAAATCTATTCAGTCAAAAAAAAGGAAAATTGATAATTTACATAGAGAACTATTTGGTTATACCGAAACAGAGTTTAATGATGAGGGAGCAGAAGTAGAAATTGCAGTTGAAGGGCTAAAAGATCAGCTTGAGAGTACTTATGATAATTTAGAAGATAATTTAATTAGTCTGGAAAAAGATTTTACAAAATTAAAAGAAGATACATTAAGTAACTATAATTCATTTGTCTTAGAAAAAGAAAGCAACTATAAAGAAAAAATGGAGAAGTGGGATAATGATTATGATTCTGTTTTAGATAAAATTAATAAATTATTACCAAACGCAATGACCACGGGGTTATCTTATGCATATTCTGAAAAAAAAGAAAGTGAAGTTGATGATAGCAAAAAATTTGCTAAAAACTTTCAATATGCGGCATTTGGTTTAATAGGAATGTCATTAATTCCTTTTATACTAAGTGTATTCTTTATATATCAAGGCAAAACCTTAATTCAAGTAATTGATTATAGCCCCAGATTTGTTTTAGCAATTATTCCGATGTACATTCCGATTTTATGGATTGCGTACTCATCAAATAAAAAGCTTAATCTCTCAAAAAGATTAATTGAAGAGTATACTCATAAAGAAGTTTTAAGTAAGACGTTTGAAGGCCTTTCTCATCAAATAAATAATATTGAAGAAGAAGATGTTCACACTGATCTAAAAATAAAATTATTGTATAATATATTAAGTGTTAGTTCTGAAAATCCAGGAAAATTAATCTCAGATTATAATAAATCAGATCATCCATTAATGGATGCGTTAGACAAAAGCGCTAGTTTGTCTGATGCTGTTGGAAAACTTGAAAATATTCCTGGCTTGTCTAAAATTGCTAGAATTTTAGATAAAAAAGCAAAAAGGATATTGAAAGAACAAGCGGAGAAAGTTGATGACACATTAGGAGAAGTGGTAGGAGAAGCACTTGATGTTAGTGATTTAAATTAAATTATATGAATAGTGTAATTTCATTAGTTTATAATAGATCCATTCAAAATTTGATTGATAAGCTACAGGTTTTATTGCTTAAGGAAGACGGTTATTTAAAAGGAGATGCGGAAACTGGAAGTTTTTTTATAAACTCAACAATCGGGATCTTTCAAGGTACGTATAAGACTCGAAATAATGTTATAAATATATTTATTGAAAAAAAACCATTTTTTATTAGCAAAAAA